>JAUNBY010000364.1:1460-3235 GCA_030526935.1 Clostridia bacterium | reverse complement strand
CGGCGCAAAGGTCGAGCGCGATTTCATCGTCCGCGACGGGCAGGGCGTTCGCCGGCGCCATGGCGCTTGCCTCCTGCATATAGTATCCGCCCGCGAAGTGCAGTGGATCGCTTCCGGGCCGAAAGCCGTCCGTCAGATACCGCCCGTCCTTCTCCCACGGAACGCGCCCCGTCGCCGCGTCGCCCAAATCGAAGTCAGGCCTTCGCGGATTGAGGCGAAGCGAGGTCACGCGCGGCTGTGACAGCGCCCGCTCGAACGCCGCGAACTCATCCCCAAGCTCCTTTTGCATCTGCGAGAGGAAATTATCCGGATATTTCGCCAAATGTCACCAACTCCTTATTATATCATTATACCACATTTGACTTAAGCGTGGTATAATATTCGCGGAGGATGATGGACATTGACGAGAATACTGTGCTACGGCGACAGCAACACCTACGGCTACAATCCCATGGGCGGCCGTTATGGGGAAGACATCCGTTGGCCGATGGTAATGCAAAGGGAACTGGGCGAGAATTTCAGGGTGATCGAGGAGGGGCTGAACGGTCGCACGTTTTGCTGCGACGATCCTTTAGAGGGCGGCTTTAAAAGCGGCCTGACCTACCTTCCGCCCTGCCTGATGAGCCACAATCCCATAGACCTGTTCGCGGTGATGCTCGGCACCAACGACACGAAGGAGCGCTTTGGCCTCAACTCCGAGACCATAGCGTTCAACCTGTCCAACTACGTCAGGGTCGTTCGCGAATACGCCTGCGATTCAAACGGGCATCCGCCGAGGATACTCATAATCTCGCCTCCGCTGATAGGCGATATTTCCTCGTCCCCGTTCTCGAGGCACTTTGGTTCAGCGTGCGTCGAGAAGGCCGGGGGACTGTCAAAGCACTATCAGCGCCACGCCAGGCTGCACGGTTGCGATTTTTTAGACGCGGGGCTGTACACGGCGCCCGGCAGAATCGACGCCGTACATCTGTCCGCCAATGGCCATATATCGCTTGGGAAGGCCGTCGCGACAAAAATAAGGGAAATATTTAATCAGGAGGATTGACCATGGACAATTTTGAATGGCATCTGCCGACGAGATTCGTATTCGGAACCGACGCCGAATTGAAGGCCGGGGAAATGATAAAATCCCTCGGAGGGACAAAAGTTCTGGTTCACTTCGGCGGTTCCTCCGCCGTAAAGAGCGGGCTTATCGCGCGCATTGAAAAGTCGCTTGGGGACGCCGGGCTTTCATATGAACTGCTCGGAGGCGTAAAGCCCAATCCCCGCGACACGCTCGTCTACGAAGGCATAAAGCTCGTTCGCGAGAAGAATATCGACTTCATACTGGCCGTCGGAGGCGGCTCCGCCATCGACTCATCCAAGGCCATAGGCACCGGAAGCCTCTACGACGGGGATTTCTGGGACTTCTTCTCGTATAAGGCCAAGCCCGTAAAGACCATCCCCGTAGGCGCGGTTTTGACAATCGCGGCGGCGGGAAGCGAGTCGTCGAATTCCTGCGTCATCATGCAGGAAACGACTAAAATCAAGCGCGGACTGAACGTTGAACTTCAGCGCCCCGCGTTCGCCCTTATGAACCCCGCGCTGACCATGACGCTTCCGCCTTACCAGACCGCCTGCGGCGCTACGGATATAATGGCTCACATACTCGAGAGGTATTTTACGAACACTAAGGACGTCGACGTCACCGACAGGCTTTGCGAGGGACTTTTGCTCAGCGTCATCCGCGCCGCGAAAGCCGCCATAGCCGATCCTTCCGATTACGACGCCAGGGC
>JAUNBY010000364.1:0-1360 GCA_030526935.1 Clostridia bacterium | reverse complement strand
CATCCCGAGAGAACCGCGCTGGAGGGCATAGAGCGCTTCGAGAGTTTCCTTAAATCTATTGGAATGCCCCTCACGCTCAGGCAGCTTGGCTGCGACCCCAAAGACATACCCTATCTCGCGGAGCACACCAAGCGCCCCAATAACGGCAAGGTCGGTTTCTTCGTACCCATGGACACCGCCGAGATCATAGAGGTATTGAACATAGCGAATAAGTGAATGATTAGATATGCGATGTGCGGGGGAACAATCCCCCGCATAGTCCGCCGTTATTTACGCGCGGCGAACGGCCCGAAATTTACCGGAGGTGCATCTTAATGAAAGCGGTAGTAATAGGAGCGACCGGCCATATAGGTACGTACCTCGTTCCCATGCTGGTGAACGCGGGATATGAAACGATCGCAATCACAAGAAGCATGTCAAAACCTTACGAAGACGATCCGGCGTGGAACAGGGCGCAAAGGGTTCTTCTGGACAGAGACCGCGACCGCGATTTTATATCAAAACTGAAAAGTATGCGTCCGGATATCATCGTCGATCTTGTGAATTTCAACATCGAGGATACGAAGAAAATTGTGGAGTCGTTTAGGGGAGAAAGGCTCTCTCATTATCTTTACTGTTCCTCCTGCTGGGCGCATGGCATGGCGCAAACGATTCCTTTTGACGCGGACGATCTGAGAAAAGAGCCGCTGGACGCTTACGGAAAAGATAAGTTCGCCAGCGAAATGTACTTAAAAAAGCAATACCGGCTAAACGGCTTCCCCGCGACGATCGTTATGCCGGGGCAGATTTCGGGGCCGGGATGGGCAATCATAAATCCATGGGGAAACATCTCGATGAGAGTGTTTCAGGACATCGCCGACGGCAAGGAAATCGCTTTACCTAACTTCGGCCAGGAAATACTTCATCACGTTCATGGATATGACGTGGCGCAGGTATTCTATCGTGCCATTACCCACAGAAATCAGGCGTTGGGCGAGGCTTTTGACGCGCAAGCCGGTGATCATGTCACGCTTTATGGCTTTGCGAGGCATTTGTACGAGTACTTTGGACATGAACCGAAGATAAGGTTTCTTCCGTGGCCGGAGTGGTGTGAGTATGAAGGTAATCCCGACGAGTGCGACCATACATACCACCACATCGCCAGAAGCGGCGTGTTCAGCATTGAAAAGGCAAGAAGGCTGTTGGAATACCGGCCAAAATACACTTGCCTTGAAACGATCGATCTGGCGGTTAAGAGCTATATCGACAGGGGACTTATCAATGTAGCCGGGTGACAGTCGATTCGAAAATGACGACGACGCGTGGGGGAACGGCCAAACCAACGCTCGGCCTCAAACCCGCGGATTACTGGCTGGCGGGA
>JAUNBY010000018.1 GCA_030526935.1 Clostridia bacterium | reverse complement strand
TGCTTTATTATTATACTATTAATAAAGTATTGAGCGCCAAAATATCGCGCTGTGTATTGAGGGTATAATATGACAGATGCGGACAGAAGCGTCACAAACGCCAAAGGTCAATATCGCAACCGCGTATATCAGTTTATATACCAGCGAGGGCAGACCTGTCGCCAGGAAATCTCGCATTCGCTGGGCATAAGTATGCCCACCGTGCTTCAGAATGTTAAGGAACTCATATGCGAAGGATATATATGCGAATTGGGTCGCTACGCGTCTGCCGGCGGGCGAAAAGCCGCGATACTTTCTCCCGTATCCCAGGTTCGATACGCCCTGGGAATCAGTTTTTCCTGCAATCACATTCAATTTGCGATGGCGGACGCGCTCGGGGACATGCTGAGCTTTTCACGGGAGCGGCACGCGTTTTCAAACACTCAGCAATACTTCGCCCGACTTGAAGAATACATCGCGCACTTCGTCATGGATTCCGGCGTAGACCCTTCGCGCATTCTCGGCTGCGGAGTATCGCTTCCCGCCATATTCGACAGGACGGGCGAAAACATACTCACCTCGCGCATATTGGGGCTTACGTCGGTGTGCTGCACCGCGTTTACCAGCCATATACCGTTTAATTGCGTATTCATAAACGAGTCCAACGCCAACTGTATAGCGGAAATGAAGGCGCTCGGAAACGGATTAGATAATTACGTACACGTGACTGTAAGCGACTGCCTGGGAGGCGCCATATTTATCGATGGACGACTGTATCAGGGCGATACCCTGCGCGACGCGGAATTCGGCCATATTCGCCTGCATCCCGGTGGGAAAACCTGCTTTTGCGGGCAAAAGGGATGCTCGAACAGCTACCTTTCCACATCGATACTCGCGCAATGCGCAAACGGAAACCTCGAAGCCTTTTTCGAAGGCCTTAAAGCGGGGAACGCTGAATTCGAAAGGGTATGGAATACGTATTTGGACGATTTGGCGCTGCTCTTGAATAACCTGCGGATGGCGTTTGATTGTCACGTCATACTCGGCGGTGAACTTGGCTATTTCATACATCCCTATCTGGATTGCCTGCACCGCAGACTGGCGGATATAAACGCATTCTGGATGGACGATAAATATGTAAAACCCTGCCTTATGCAACAGGGCGCCGCGCCGCTTGGAGCGGCGCTTCAGGTAATACAGCAATTCATAGACGGAGTTTGAGGCGTACGCTCTTAACGCGTCTGTTCAGCCAATACGTGCGTTTTAAAATTATCAAAAAAACTCAAATAACCGTTAGAATTATATCCGATTTCACTATTTTTACTATTGACACGGGTTAGAATTGGTTGTATAATATAACTATGAGATACATAAAACGATTTATAAAAGCGTGTATCTAATCGAGTGTGGGGGGAGGGTATCGCATTATATGAAACAGAAGAAAAACACGGGTCGGCTATTTGTGTTGTTCTTAACGCCGGCCGTCATCGTGTTTCTGGTGTTCATGGTGTGGCCAATATGCTACAATGTTTACCTGAGCTTTTATAACTGGAACATGGTGAGTCCGGTAAAGCAATTCGTGGGATTTCGCAACTACACCTCTCTTTTGACCGACAGGGCTTTTCTTCAGTCGCTAAGCAATACGGGGATATATGTGTTGTTTTTAATGGTGACATGCTTTGCCTTCCCTTATTTCATATCCTTCGCAATGACGCATCTGATAAAAAGAGGGCAGTCGGTATACAGATCGCTTTTGTTTTTCCCGAGTCTGGTGTCGCTTGCGGTGGCGTCGACGGTATTTACATGGATATTTAACGTCCTTTCCGGACCCGTCGCGGAGATTTACCGGATGCTAGGAATGGAGTCGCCCAACTGGTTTTCGACGTCAGGTTACGTAATCCTGGTTTTGTCCATCATAACGACGTGGAAGACATTCGGCTATAACCTTATCGTATTCCTCGCGGCGGTTGTGGAGGTTCCGGTTGAACTTATAGAGGCGGCGCGACTCGAGAAGGCTTCAAAGATGACGATATTTCGCAGAATAATAATCCCCCTTACGTCGTCCACCGCCTTTTACGTGTTTATCATAACCTTCGTCTTCGGACTTCAATACGTGTTTACGCCCATTCATATGATAACCAAGGGAGGGCCTAACAACGCCAGCACCAATATAGTCTACGTGATCTATCAGTATGCCTTTGGCTTTTTCCAGTCGGGGAAGGCGGCGGCGGTGGCGGTTGTAACGGTCATAGTGTTCTTCGCGCTGGTATTCGTTTACAAACGCCTGGAAAAGAAGGTGCATTATGAAAACTAAGATTGGCAATCTCATATGGCACGCGCTGTTGATAATCGTCGTGTTGTTCTTCTTCTACCCGCTGATCTACATGGTATGTACGTCGTTTAAATCGCTAAGTCAAATATTCGAGGCGGGCCTTAAGCTTCTTCCGACGGCGTTCACGATGGAAAACTATCAGCGAGTGTTCGAACAGCTACCGGTGATAAACTACATAGGCAATTCCGTCATAGTCGCGAGTATAGTAATGGTGTTTAAAATCGTAACATCCGTGCTGGCGGCATATGCGCTCGTATTCATGGACAACAAATACGCGAACAAGCTGTTTTACTTTTTTACGCTGACCATGTTCATTCCCTTTTCGGTTATTATGTTGCCCAATTACATAACGCTTTCGAGGCTGGGCCTTATTAATAACCTCCTTGGCGTAGCCCTGCCTCAATTCGCCGACGCTATGGGCATATTCAGGATAAGGCAGGCTATGAAAAACGTGCCTAAATCGCTTGTGGAAGCGGCCAGGTTGGACAATGTCTCCCACTTTCAGGCCATGGTCAGAATAGTCCTCCCTCTCGTAAGGCCCGCGGTTGTAGCGATGTGCATATTCTTCTTCGTCAACTCCTGGAACGAGTATTTCTGGCCCATGCTGATACTTCGCCGCAACGAGCTTTATACGGTCACGCTGTCGATGCAGGAATTCATCAGCGCCGAGGGCGGCATCGCCTGGGGTTCGTCCGTGGCGTTAGCCACGATAGCCACTCTCCCTCCGCTATTCCTCTATCTGTTCGCGCAGCGCTCAATCATTTCCACATTCATGAGTTCGGGTATAAAGGAGTAACGCAATGAACGATATAGTGTTTAAGGACGTATACAAGTCCTACGGGAACGTTGAGGTTATAAAGGGTTTCAATCTTACTATACCCGAGGGAGAACGCGTAATACTTCTCGGGCCGTCGGGATGCGGAAAGTCCACGATACTCAGAATGATCGCGGGATTGGAGAACATCACCGCGGGCGATTTGTATATGAACGGCAAGCGCATGAACGACGTAGACCCCGGCGACCGCAACGTCGCAATGGTGTTTCAGAACTACGCGCTTTATCCGCATATGACGGTCGAACGAAATATACAGTTCGGAATGGAAATCGCAAAGCTTCCAAAGCAGGAAAGAAACGAAAGAACCGAGTGGGCGCTTGAGGTACTGGGACTGACCGAGTATAAAAGGCGATATCCGAAGGAACTGTCCGGCGGTCAGCGCCAGAGGGTGGCGCTTTGCCGGGCGCTCGTTAAGAAAGCGCCGTATTTCCTGCTTGACGAGCCGCTGTCAAACCTCGACGCACAGCTCAGGACGAGCGCCAGGGCTGAGCTCGTCAGGGTTCATCAGGTCTACCTTCCGACGTTTATATACGTAACCCACGACCAGGTAGAGGCGATGACCGTCGGCCAGCGCATAGTAGTGCTCGATAAATCGGTCATACAGCAGCAGGGCACTCCCGACGAGATATACAACAAGCCCAAAAACGTCTTCGTAGCCCGCTTCATAGGTTCGCCTTCCATGAACGTCGCTCAGGCCGATGTACAGGCGGGCATGCTCGTCACAGCTTCGACCGCCGTCAAGATTCCCGACAGATGGATGAACATAATCGGGGATCGCAAAAAGGTGAAATTCGGGATTCGCCCCGAGCACATGGCTCTTGGCAGGGAAAAAGGCGACTATCCGATTAAAATCACCTATATCGAAAACCACGGCAACAGAAGCTGTATAGCTCTCAACGTCGGTGAAAACGCGATGATGGCTACGACCGACCCCGGCTTCGAGAGCGCAGAGAATATGTGGCTGACTCTCAACTGGCAGAAAATGCACTTTTTCGATTTTGAGACCGATCAAAACCTCGGCTACCCCGAGTGATAAAATGTCCCCGAACACGTCCGGACGTGTATAATATAATAGGAGGATCATTGGTATGAGGAAGCTGTCTGTTTTACTGGTAGCGGTCATGCTGATAAGCTGTTTGTCAGGCTTATCGGCGCTGGCGGAGGAAAATCCGCCAATCACAATCGAATACTGGAACATCAACAACGAGTCTTTCGGAGGCCCGGCAAACGCGGTGATGATCGAGAAGTTCAACCAGACCAACGACAAGAACATCACGGTAGTGGACGTTCATTATTCCGACTACATGGCTGTCGCGCAAAGCCTTCAGGCTTCTCTCGCGGCGGGCGAGTATCCCGGAGTCGTTCAGGTGGGATATTCCACGCTTAACTACTTCGCGGAGAACTTCCCGCAGTTCACCGACCCCACGACCATAATAAGCGAATACTGTCCAGAGGACGCGGATTATCTCGATTCGAAATACGCGCCTTCCGTACAAAGCCTCGGCATCGCCGCCAACGGCAGAATGCTGGGAATGCCCTACGCGTTCAGCGTACCGCTTCTTTTCTACAACGCTGACCTGTTCCGCGAGGCCGGACTCGATCCCGACGATCCGCCCACGACTTGGGAAGAAGCCTATGAAATGGGCAAGGTCATAAGGGAGAAGACCGGCAAACCCGCGCTGTTCATTCAGACTCCCGCGGACACCTATTCGATAATACCGATATTCATGTCGGCAGGCGTAGATAACATGTACGTCGCCAACGAGGGCGGCGGATACCACACGACGTTTAATACGGAAGAATCGGTCTACGCCTGGCAGCTCATTCAGGACATGACGCGCGACGGCGTTAATGTCTACATGACGCACGAAGAAGGCACAGGCGCCTACGTAGGCCAGCAGGTTGCGATGTATCTGACAACCTCCGCCAGAGCCAGCTACATGGCCAACAACACCGACTTCGACTCCCGCGCGGCGCTCCAGCCGACGTTTGAGGGGAACGAGCTTAAGGTGTCCATCGGCGGAAATATGCTCGTCACCGTCGCCAGAAGCGACGCGCAGGTTAAGGCCTGCTGGGAATTCATCAAGTTCCTGCTCGAGCCTGAGCAGGTGGACACCTGGGTGCGCGGAACCGGCTATCTGCCTCCGACCAAGGACGCGGCGGATGACGAGACCGACCCTCTTTACCCCTACTTCGCCGAAGCTCCGATGCTGCAACTCGCGCTGACCGAACAGGCTTACGCGTCCCCGTGGACGAGCTGGCCGGGAATGAACGGCCTCATGGTAGACCAGTACCTTATAGACCTTCGCGACAGGATCACGACCTCAAGCTATGAGGACGTAGCCAGCGTCATCTCAGAAACCGCATCTATAATCGACTCTCTCATTCAATCAGAGTCCACGCGTTTACGTGTTCCCGCGCAAAACGCGCGGGACCCGTCCTAATTAGTCAAGGACGGGTCTGAACATGAATTTTTCCGTTAGCTCCCTGAGCTTTCCCGCGCCGCGCGCGTTTGAAATGGCAAAGCTCGACAAATCTCTTGGAATAGAAATATTCTATGAATGGGCGGGAAAGACTCTTTGGGAAAAGTCCCTTGAGGCGGCAATGGAAGGCCGTGAAGGGCCGTTCAGCATTCACGCGCCGTTTATGTGTTTCGACCTTTCCGTTGAGCGGGATATGCCGTGGCTCGAAGCCTATTTAGCCGAGGCGTTCGACATATATCACCGCTTTGACGCGGATGGATATGTCCTGCACACAAATGCCCCGATTATCTCTCCCCTTGACGAACGCGTCGCGGACGACAGGCGCAAGCTCGTAGCCGAAAGGCTTCACCGCCTGAACGAAATATGCGCGCGCGAGGGCATAGCGATGCTGGTGGAAAACCTGGGCTTCGGCGCGGGAAGAAAGACGCTGTTCAATTTTGAACAGTATATGAAGCTGTTTATCGATGACGAGACGCTTTTAGCCCTCTACGACACGGGACACGGCAATCTGGAAGGCTATGACATCGAGCAGATGCAAAAGACGCTGGGCGACAGACTTAGAGGATATCACCTGCATGACAACGGCGGGAAGACCGACGATCATCAAAGGGTTTTCACCGGCACCATCGACTGGCGCTCGTTAATGAACGGCGCCGTCAGATATACGCCAAACGCCAATATGGTAATGGAGTACAACGAAAGCGCCGTTGACGGCATGTCAAATTACATTGACGACGCGAAAAGTCTGATGGCGCTTATCGAACAACGGGGCTTTGGGGAAATGGCGTAAACCGCCATATAATCATCCCGCTCGATAATTCCGGGAGCGCTTGCGCAGCCCGCTAACCCTTCGCGGTTCGCGCCGCCGCTTACGAAATGCGGCGGCGCGACTACATCCATCAATACTATCCCGCGTTGAAATTATATAAGGGTCTTTTGTCCTTATAAACAATAGCAGTGGGGCCAATACTGTTTATGATGGTTTCCATGCTTTTATAAGCCATTGGACATTCGTCCAGCGTATCTTTTGCCACGGTCGTGGAGAATATGCCCGTCATCTGCTTTTTGAACTCGTTTAACGTAAAAGAATCTCTGGCGGCTTTGCGGCTCATTAGCCGCCCCGCGCCGTGGGGAGCCGAAAAGTTCCAATCCTCGTTTCCCTTTCCCGTGCAAATGAGGCTTCCGTCGCGCATGTTGATCGGAATCAGAAGCCGCTGTCCTTCCGCCGCAGACACCGCCCCCTTGCGAAGTATCATGTTATGCGTATCGATGTAATTATGAACGGTCGTAAAGCGTTCCTCTTCGTCCCATTTCATGCCGCGCAGTATTTCCCGAACCATCGCCTTGCGGTTTAAATCGGCGAAGCGCTGCATAAGCGCCATGTCGCTGAGGTAATCCTCGAACAGTTCCCCTTCTGCGTAAGCGAGCGCGAAAGGTACCTCGGATGCCTCCTTTTTGAGCGCCTTCAGTTCTGCTTCTATGTCCTTTTCGCGACCCCGTTCACGTAAACCGCCTATAAGCGCCTCCTTCTGAACCTGGGATCGACCGTTTCGCTGATCCCACGCGGCTTGCTGGTAGTATTGCGCGACCTCCAGACCCAGATGCCGGCTGCCCGAGTGAACGACAAGGTACAGTTTTCCCTCGTCATCAATGTCCATTTCGATGAAGTGATTGCCCCCGCCCAACGTCCCTATGCTCATGTATCCTCGATCTATGCCCAGGTTTCCCCCGCAGCGAAGCCGCGTCAGGTCGATGTCCTCCGCGTAGGCGTGCGCCTTTTCGCGAACGTTCATTCCGGATGGAATCTTTCGGCGAATGAGGGTGTCGAGTTTGTGAAAATCGACGCGGCGCTTGTCAATTCGAACCGTCTCCATTCCGCAGCCAATATCAACTCCCACGAGATTTGGCACGATTTTTCCATGTATGGTCATAGTGGTTCCAATCACGCAGCCCGCGCCCGCATGTACGTCCGGCATCACGCGTATGCGCGCGCCTTTTGTAAACGCCTGATCGCACAGCGCGAGTATCTGCCCGGCGGCGCTTTGTTCAAGTTGATCGGTATATACGACCGCCTCGCTGTGCTTTCCTTCAATTCGAATCAAATACGTTTCCTCCCATATGATAATACGCGCGACATAAGCAGGTCAGGCATTGAATCAGAGCGTCGGGCGATTTGGCGCGCATCGTGAACGTCGGGGACAACGCTTTATAAAGCGGCGGCGCTGTCCTCTATAAAAAATCGCCCCGCGACTTGTAAGTCCCGAGGCGACCTTAAAGCTTATTACGATACAACCCTTTTCTGGATTTACCCAGTTATCAGTCCGATTGATTACTCCGGTTTGCCTGAATTACCTTGATTAACCCGGTTATCTGAGTTTACCCGAATCATTACCGGTTTACCAGATCTCGCATGTTATCCTGATTCACCAAGTCTCCTGGTTTACCTGATTACCCTGATTTATCCGGTTATCCAACTAACCTTCTGACTGAACCGGACTATATTCCCCGAATCTTCACTTTGATACGGAACACTTGCAATACAGTTACCGGTTATCCTCCGGATTATATCCCCTGAACAGTTCATTCCCCTTATCCCTTTGATGTTTATTCTCCGGGATCAGATACCAAGGTCTGATGTCTGTACTTGAACAACCAAAGCCTTAACCTGTACGTTCATCGAGGAATATAGTCCCCAAGGATGCAGAGTTGTATGTCTTCTGTCTTCCTCCTGTTCTATCGCTTTCCTTTCTTAATAATTGAGCCCTGTTACGAGATAGTCTGTATCTCATCGCATGTGCGTTCAATTATTGAGCGGATCGCTCCTTTGGCCTTTTTCGCCATTACATATGCTGTATGCCTGGTCGAGGATCATTGCCTTCGCGACCTTATAACATCGGCGTCTCAGGCTTGTCGGTGGAGCACCGCCCCGTTACGTAGTGATCCAACGGCATCACCTTCTTTCGATTTATTCCTTAAAGTTCAACCTGTTTTCCTGATCTGACTATATAATAGCACAGCCTGGTCGCAAAGTCAATAGCTTTTTGTTAAGAATTCGCTAATTATAATCGTTCGCGTGCGGCTAGAACTCATTTAAGAACATAGCCGCCAGCGTTTTTTTGTTCGCATTGCCGTTATCATTAAGTCCGTTATCCCTCTGGAACTGCCTCACCGCGGACTGCGTAGCCGCGTCATAGACGGAGTTTATTTCCTCGTCGTACATATATCCAAGTTCCGTCAGCCGGGATTGAAGCGTGAACACCGCGTAGTCCTTGGGGTAGCTTCCGCCCAGATTATTCTTCATCCATGTGCGCATGGTATTTATTATGGATTCTTTCACGACCTGAACGGGTTCATACGGTTCCGGCGTGGGATCGGGAAACGGTTCGTATGTCGGCTCGGGCGTGGGCGTAGGCGTGGGCTTTGGCGACGGGGTTGGCGCGAACTCGCTGAAAAGCTCGTATTGAGTGTCCGGATCGGCTACTCCGTCGGGCGTGAAGTACACCATCTCCTGAAATTTCTTTACGGCCTTTACGGTATATGTCGAATACTTCTCGTTGACGTGAGACGCGGAGAGATAGCCAAGCGTCCTCAATCTTCTGTTCAGTCTTTTGACAACCGGCGCGTCGTCGTAGCGCGAGAGCGTGTAGTATTCGTCGCATTCCGGCGCCGACGACGAAAGAAGCGAGCGCAACTGCGTCGCGGTTATTACGTCGCCGTTTTCGCGATAGCCCATCTGCCTCTGGAAGCGTTCCACCGCCTCAGAGGTATCCTCGTCATAGTCCGTAAGCTGATCGTGTTTGGCGTAGTAGAGTTCGCGCAGCCTTTCGTTAAGTTCCTCAACGCGTATTCCGCTCGAACCGTACCTCAAAGATACATACCTGTTATATTCAGGCGCTCCCGATTCGAATATCTCCCTCTGGAATTCGACGGTGGCTATTCCCGTATCGTCATATCCCATGTCGAATTGAAGAAGCCTGACCGCGCGCTGTGTGCCAGTGCCAAATATTCCGTCGGCGGAGGAGGTGAGATACCCAAGTTCGCGCAGTTTTTCCTGAAGTCTCACTACCACGTCGCCGCGCGAACCATACTGGACGGTTTCGTATACGACCACCGGCTCCGACGCGTCGATTATATCGATATACTCGCCGCTATAGCCGTCGTAGACGATCACGTAATCGTCCACCGGTTCGAGACGGACGTTTCCATCGTCAACGTACACGACGGTCGCGGTATACTTTGATTCGATATCGTATCTCAGAATCTCTCCCTCGTCAGTAGACAGATATATCGCCCCGTCCATCGCCACGAGAGTCGGCGCAAGATTTTCGTATATCCTGGCGATCGTGGAGCTTCTGCCGTCGTCGAGGTTGAAGCGGTATATCCTGGCGCTTGAGGAATAGTCCCTGAGATAGTAGATATAATCGTCGTAACGCCACGCGGCGGTCACCCCCGACGATATATACTCGGGTTCGTCCTCGCCCACCTGCAACACGTAAAGCGCTCCGTCTGCGGTTATTTGAGTATGACAGTCGTCGAATACGCGTATGGAGGATTCCGAGGGGTCGTAATATATGGAATACAGCCGCTTAAGCCCCGCGTCGTAGAGTTCAAAATCGCCATCCTGACCAACGAGCAGGCCGTTTACGCTGTTAACGAGGGCCTCTATGTCGTAACTCGAACGATAAGCGACCGTTTTTCTCATGGTCTGTGGATTAAAAGCCATGACCGCGTTGGGACGCGAGGCATCGACATAGTAGATAACGCCGTCATAATTGCAGTAAACGGGTTCGAACAGAACCTGCGCCACCGTCGATGAGGCCATGGTTCCCCTCTGGGTTTGATAGGCGAACTTAAGCGTCATTTCGGAATATCCCGATTCCTGCGCGAAGTAAAAATTCTCCTCGTCGCGATATATCGACGCCGCGATCCTGACGGGTATGTACCGCCTGTCGGCTCCGACCTCGTAGGGGTAGCCGGAAGCGCCTATATATATCTGGTCGTTTCCGTAGCTCACAAAGGACGCCGCGGCCGCCGCCGGCGCGAGCGCGAGCATAAGCGTGACCAGTATCGATAACGCGCGCCTTGACATATGATCTCCTCCTCATATTAAAATGCACTTTATGTATTGACGCGATTTCGCCCCAATATGTTCCCGTTTAATAAACCATTTGACAACGAACGGGCATAAGGTTATAATACCCTTATGCTCGTATTTTATAGTGACAAGCGCCCATAGGAGGTATCGATATGCCCAGGAAAAGACCGGGACAGGCTCCTTACAGGATAATGGAAATAGACCCGTGGTTAGCTCCGTATAAAAACGATATAAAGTTGCGCATGGACAGGTTTACGCACATTCGCCAGACTATGCTTCAGGGAAAAATCGACCTCAAGTCGATGGCGACGGGATATTTGTACTATGGCTTTCACAGGACGAATACCGGCTGGGTATATCGCGAATGGGCGCCGGGCGCGGATGAGATGCACCTCATAGGCGATTTTAATTTCTGGGATCGCAATTCTCACCCCATGACGAGGCTTGAAAGCGGCATATGGGAGATAAACCTCGAAGGTGACGACGCCTTAAAGCACGGACAGCGCGTGAAGGTCGCCGTGACTAAATCCAGCGTCACGACCGACCATATACCCACGTACATCCGCAGGGTCGTTCAGGATCCCGACACCAATGACTACTCGGGCGTGATATGGTCGCCCAAGCATCCGTTCAAGTGGACCGACGGGGGCTACGGCAGGAGAAAGATAAGCCCGCTTTACGTCTACGAGGCTCACATAGGCATGGCTCAGGAAAAGGAAGGCGTCGGCACCTACGACGAGTTCAGAAAAAACGTCCTCCCCCGCATAAAAGCCGGTGGCTATAACGCCATACAGCTCATGGCCATACAGGAGCATCCCTACTACGCGTCATTCGGCTATCAGGTGACGAACTTCTTCGCCGCCTCAAGCCGCTACGGAGAGCCGGAAGCCCTTAAGGAGCTTATAAACGAGGCGCACAATATGGACATGCTCGTAATACTCGACATAGTGCATTCCCACGCCTCCAAAAACGCCGCCGAGGGGCTTAACCTGTTCGACGGCACCGAAGATCAGTTCTTCCTTCCGAACGACCATCCCGCGTGGAATACGAAGCTGTTCAACTACGCCAAACACGAGGTCATTCACTTCCTGCTTTCAAACATCAAATTCTGGCAGGAGGAATATCACTTCGACGGGTTCCGTTTCGACGGCGTAACCTCGATGATATATCACGACCACGGCCTGGGAGAGGCGTTTGACAGCTACAGCAAGTATTTCTCCATGAATACGGACGTGGACGCCATAACCTATCTTCAACTCGCCAACGAACTTATACACGAGGTAAACCCCTTCGCGGTGTCCATAGCCGAGGATATGTCGGGTATGCCCGGCATGTGCCTCCCCATACGCTACGGGGGAATAGGCTTCGACTACAGGCTGTCCATGGGCGTCCCCGATTTCTGGATAAAGACGCTCAAGACGCCCGACGAGAGCTGGAATATGTCCGGCATGTGGTATGAACTCACCACCCGCCGCCCGCAGGAGATGAACATAGGCTATACCGAATCGCACGATCAGGCGCTCGTTGGCGACAAGACCATAATGTTCCGCCTGGCGGACAGCGAGATGTACGCCGGCATGGAGAAGATATACCACTCTCTTGCAATAGACCGGGCGATAGCGCTTCATAAGATGATACGCTTTATTACCCTCACGCTCGCCTGCGAGGGATACCTCAACTTCATGGGAAACGAGTTCGGACATCCCGAATGGATAGACTTCCCGCGCGAAGGCAACGCCTGGTCTTATAAATACGCTAGGCGACAATGGTCGCTCGTGGACAACGAGCTTCTCAAATATCAGTGGCTCGACGAATTTGACATCGCCATGCTCAAATTCTCGCGTAAATACCGCGTGATGGTAAAGCGCGATCTGCAAAACCTGTGGATAGATCAGGAAAGGAAGATTATCGCCTATTCAAAGGGCGGCCTCGTATACCTGTTCAACTTCCACCCAAATACCTCTCAGGCCGAGTTCTTCCTGCCTACGCATACGGTGGGCGAGGGGGAATACAAGGTCGTCTTCGACACCGACGAAGAGCGCTTTGGCGGGCAGGGGCGCATATCTCACGACATGGTTTACCGCACGGCATACCGCGACGGCAAGGGCGTTGGCTTTAACGTATATACCCCGTGCCGCACGGCTATGGTGCTCAAGAGGATGTAAGTCATATGAACAAACGCAATCAGAGGAGAAGGCGCAGATTTCGCGTCAAGGGAAGGTTTTATGCCTTTTTAACGGTTGTCGTCGCACTGGCAGTAGCCGTCGTCGTGATTATAAACCAAAACGCGTCGCCATCCGACACCTTCGCCCCGACCGGCGCGGCTCAACCGACGGAAACGGTCGCGCCAGTCGCGACCGCCCAGCCGTCGGCCGACGCCGCAGCAAGCCCCACGACCGCGGCGGACGAATCGTCCGCCGGACAGGGCGCGTCCACTGCTACTACGGGCGAGACGTTATCCATAGACGAAATGCTTCAGTCCGACCCCAATCTGGAGCCTCTCGTGTCCTCCGAAACCGTCGATACCTCTGCTCTCTCGGTTACTCAGGGGCTGTCCGAGGAATGGAGGAACATACTGCTTCTCGGAAGCGATACGCGGGATCTGAGCAAGCTCAATCACACCGATACCATAATAATCGCTTCCATAAACGTAAACGACGGTCGCGTGAAGCTCGTTTCGATAATGCGCGACCTTGTCGTTCCGATAACGAGAAACGGCCAGCAGAGCAATATAAAGATAAATTCCGCCTGTTATTACGGCGGAATCGAGATGACGATAAAGACCATAAACGAACTGTTTGGCATGAACATAACGGAATACGTGCTCGTCAACTTTTCCAGCTTCCAAAAGGTGGTCGATATACTGGGAGGCGTAAAGGTGGACGTAACTCAGGATGAGATGGATGAGATAAACGCCACCATAGGTAAGAACGCCGAGATCGCGGGCTATGATCAGGATTGGTATCTCGAAAACAAGGAAAGCCTCATACTCAAGACCTTCGGCCCCGATACGCTGCTTACGGGCATTCAGGCGCTGGGCTACGCGCGCATACGCCACGTCGGCGCCAGCGACTACGAACGCGTGAACCGCCAGAGGCGCCTGCTCAACAGCATTTTGAAATCCGTCAAGGACGACGCCTCCGCCATCCAGATAATGCAGATAGCGACGTCGATGTGGGGAGAATTCACGACCAATGTCGATATGTTGAGCGCCGTTGGAATCGCGGCGACCGTTATAAAAAACGGCGCGACCGAGATAGACATGGAAGGTCGCATACCCGGAAAAGATACGTTCGTAAGCGAACTGAGAGGCGGAGTCTCCGCGCTTTACGACTGCGATTTCGAGGCCAACAAACAACTTTTATATACCTTTATATATGAGAAATAGAACCGGAAAGATTGAGTTGAAAACGTGTGCGTAAAATGCACTTTATAACGCTATGATGATTGCAAAATATCATTTATGGCGGTATAATAAACTACAAAAACCCGTTAGGAGCATCGCGCTATGAATAATCGCTATCAAAGGAAAAGGAGACGCCGGCTGCGCGTCACCGGCAGGTTTTACGCTTTTCTCACGGTCGTGGTTGTATTATGTGTGCTTGTAGGCGTCATGATAACGAACAGGAACGCCCGGCCATCCTCGACTTTTACCCCGACGAGCAATATCGTCCAGTCGACGGGCGTCGTGATCCCGAGCGTCACGCTCTCGCCCGAGCTTAGTGATTCAGTGAATGTAGTCGCGGCAAACCCCGTCACTACATCGACTACGTCCGCGAGCACCGTTGACGGTTCAGACGGCACGAGCACCGCCGCGAATGCTGTCACGACTGTGGCACAAACGACGACCACGACCACTACGTCGGCGACGGGATCGGTAGAATCTATTGACGACCTTATCGACGCCAATCCGGATCTGGAAGCCCTGGTCTCCTCCGAAACGGTCGATACCTCCGCTTTGGCCGTGACAGAAGGGCTGCCAAGCGAATGGAGAAATATACTGCTCCTCGGAAGCGACACGAGAAACCTCAATAACGTGTCCAGAACCGATACCATAATAATAGCGTCCATAAACGTAAACGACGGGCGCGTGAAACTCGTGTCGATAATGCGCGACCTTGTCGTTCCCATCACGCAGAAAAACGGCAAACAGAGGACCGCCAAAATAAACTCCGCCAGCTACTACGGCGGCATAGAGCTCACGATAAAGACGGTCAACGAATTGTTCGGCATGAACATCACCGAGTACGTTCTCGTCAACTTCGCGAGCTTCCAAAAGGTCATCGACATATTGGGAGGCGTCAAGATCGATATAACGCAGGCAGAAATGGAGCAGGTAAACGAATCCCTCGGCCAGCATGCCAGAATCGCGGGCTACGATCAACAGTGGTATCTTGAAAACAAGGAGAGCCTCATGCTCAAGACCTTCGGCCCCGATACGCTGCTTACGGGCATTCAGGCGCTTGGCTACGCGCGAATCCGTCACGTTGGCGCGGGCGACTATGAGCGCGTAAACCGCCAGAGGACGCTTTTGAACTCGGTGCTCAAAGGGGTCAAGGACAATGCGTCGGCCATACAGATAATGCAGATAGCGACCTCCATGTGGGGAGAGATCAAAACCAATATCAATATGCTCAGCGCCGTAGGCATAGCTACGACCGTCATCAAAAACGGCGCCTCGCAGGTAGACATGGACGGGCGTATACCAGGCAAGGGAACCTTCGTAAGCGAGACGAGAAACGGAACCTCCGCCCTTTACGACTGCGACTTCGAAGCCAACAAGCAGCTTCTGTACACCTTTATATACGAAAAATAAACCCCGGATTACGGAGGGACGATTATGGAGCTATGGGATTTATACGACAAGAACAGAAAACCCCTGAATAAGACGCGGGAGCGTTGCGACCCGAACGATCTGAATCCCGGTGAGTACCACATAATCGTCGAGGTGTGGACGGTCGATTCGCGGGGAAGGATACTTCTCACCCTCAGGGATGAATCCAAGGAAACCTATCCCGGCAAGTGGGAGAACACCGGCGGAAGCGCGCTGTCCGGCGAGCGCTCCGATGTCGCCGCCGCCAGGGAACTCTTCGAGGAGACCGGAATCGAAGCCCTTCCCGAAAGCCTGAAACTCATATATATGCGCCGCGAAAAACACGCCTTTCTGGATACCTATATATTCAGGCGCGACGTGGATTTGTCCGGGATAAGGCTCCAACCCGGCGAAACCGTAGATTGCAAATGGGTGACGATGCGCGAGCTTGAAAATATGATAGCCAACGGCTTCGTAGCCCGCCCCGTAATCGACAGGTTGTACGACTACAGAAACGTATTCGAGCGCGTCGTAAGGCAAACCGCAAATATTAAATAACGCTGATAATGGCAAAGCGGACAGCTTTGCCATTTTAATCCATATTGCGCGCAACACCGGAAAACGCCGGAATATATTAAGGAGGATATCATGATACTTGATTCAAAAACGCTGGAAATGGATTGCATAATGCGCACCGCGTCACGCGCCTGCACTGCCGCCAGAACCGCGCCCAAGACGCGCGGAATCGACAATATTCACACCTGCGTCGTAAACGCCGAAGAACTTAACGCCATCGCCGACGAAATGGACAGGCTTAACGCCGTCTATGGACTTGCGTCTTTCAAGCGCGACGCGCAAAACGTGCGTTCATCCGACGCCGTCGTGCTAATCGGAACCATAGAATCCAAACGCGGTCTCAACGCCGCGTGCGGATACTGTCATCACGAAAACTGCGCCGCCTGTGAACAAGCCAATGGCACGTGCGTTTACGACGCTATGGATTTGGGTATAGCCCTTGGAAGCGCCGTATCGATTATATCCGACGACCGCGTAGACAACAGGATAATGTTCTCCATCGGGAAAGCCGCGCTGTCGCTCGGCATGATGCCTCCCGAGGTCAAAATCGCTATGGGCATACCGCTTTCGGTCAAGGGTAAAAACCCTTTCTTTGATCGCAAGTAAGGCAGGTTGAGGACTACCACAAAAAGAACGGAGGGATTTCACATGGGTAAAAAGATAAGCAGAAGGAACTTTTTGAAGGGTACCGCGGCCGGCGCTATCACGCTTGCCGGCGCCGCGATTACCGGAAACGTCATGGCTCAATCCGCCCCGAATGAAACAATCGCTTGGGACGCGGAATACGACGTAGTCGTCCTCGGCTATGGCGGCGCGGGCGCGAACGCGGCGGTAGCGGCATATGAGGGCGGTGCGAAAGTGCTTTTGACCGATAAGGCCCCGGAGGGTCTGGAGGGCGGAAACACTCAGGCTTCAGGACAGTTTATAATGGCGACTGACAACCCTGACGAACTCTATACCTATCTCACAACGCTCATGGGCAAGTTCAACAACTGGGACGACGAAGCCGTTCGCGCGTACTGCGAAGGTTGCGCCGAAAACTTCGACTGGATGACCCGCGTTATGGGAGGCGATCCCGAACTGATCTGCCCCGTTGAACATCCGACGGCCTTTATGGAAAACATGCCCGGAACCGTGAACAATTGGACGGAATGGGAAAACCCGTGGGGTCTCGGCCGCAAAGGTTATGTATATTGCTGGCATGAATTCCCCGAATATGAGTCGGGCAAGCATTGTCTCTGCCTTACCGCCAGCGGTACCCGCTTTGACCGCAGTTATTATAATCTTTGCCAGGCCGCGGTACAGGCGCGTCCGGAAATAGAGGTCTGGAGCGAAGCCCCCGGAAGAAAGCTCATCGCCGACTCACAGGGCGTCGTAATCGGCGCGGTCATAGAAAAAGACGGCAAGCGCCTTAACGTCAAGGCTAACGGCGGCGTCGTACTTGCAACCGGCGGCTTTGAGCACAACAAGGAAATGGTTTCCAGCTATCTGCAACAGCCTTACGTTCATCAGCGCGCGGGTCTTTACAACGACGGCGACGGCGTAAAGATGGCGATGGGCGTAGGCGCGGATCTTTGGCATATGAGCAACAGCGCCGGCTTCTCCTGGATATACAAAAACCCCGCCCTGTCAACCGTAGGCCTTGGCGGACCCACGGCGACTCTAGGCGTAATCGTTGGCCTTGGCGGAAGCCGCTTTATGAACGAAGCCGCTGAAAACCGCCATGGCCGCATAGATATAGGAGGACGCTGGATTTCAACGCCCATGCCGCTTCCGTCATACGTGGTTCATGACGCGGATCAGCTGTCGACAAAGATGGTGGGCACCTTCTCCGACGGCTATGTAGATGAGATAGCCAGCGGCGAGGTTCTTGTGGGAGATACGCTCGAGGAATTGGCTCAGGCGATACGCGATTCAAACGGCGGCAAGGACGCCCCCGATTTCAGCACCGAAGCGTTCGTAGCCTCAATCGCCGCTTACAACAAGCGCTATGACGCCGGAGAGGACGCCGATTACGGCCGTCCGTTCAGCACCATGCGCCCCGTGAAGACCGGCCCGTTCTATGCCCTTAAGATCGGACCGACCTATTTCAACACCATGGGAGGCCCGCGCCGCAATAAGGACGCGCAGGTTATAAACGTCGAGGGTTATCCCATTGAAGGACTCTTCTCCGCGGGAGAGCTGGGTTCCATATTCTGCGATATGTACAACGGCTCCGGCAACCTTGGCGAAACCATGGTATTCGGACGCCTTGCCGGACAAAACGCCGCCGCTCGCGCCAGAGGCGAGTTTACAAGTTCCGACGAACCCGTAAGCGTCTGGCAGGGCGAGGACGAACAGGAAATCGCGGATGAAATCGTCTCTGGCGAATACAAGGACGGAACATACGAAGGCGTCGGAACCGGTTTCGGCGGACCCATTACCGTGAGCGTGAGCGTCGAGGGCGGAAGGATAGTCGGCGTCGAGGTCGTCAGTCACTCCGAAACCGCGGCTATCGGAGGCGTCGCGCTTCCCAGCTACTGCGAGTCCGTAGTCGAAAAGCAGAGCCTTGACATAGACGTCGTGACAAGCGCATCCAACACGCTGTATGGCTTTAAGGACGCCGTAAACGACGCCCTGACCAAAGCCGTCGGATAAGTTGTTTATTGTGGGCGGAGGCGCGCGTTTCAGGCGACCTTCGCCCACATCGTGAATTATGCTTGGATTATCGCGCAAATGAGCGGATGGCAGATAAGTATATAGCAGCCGAAATAATGCCGTTCGTCCGTAAAAAATACGCGCGTCACCGGGAATGTCGCTAAGAATTTACTATTTAGTGCCGTTTTATGCTTTTTTTGTTGTTGACAAAACGCCGGAAATGGTTTAAAATACTTGTCGGTATGTTGATTCGACATACGCGCGGGTGTAGCTCAATGGCAGAGCCCCAGCTTCCCAAGCTGATCACGTGGGTTCGATTCCCATCACCCGCTCCATTTTTAACCACAAAATAGGGAGGACTAAATAACCATGGCAAAGGCAAAGTTTGAGCGTAACAAGCCGCACGTAAACGTTGGAACGAT
>JAUNBY010000363.1 GCA_030526935.1 Clostridia bacterium | reverse complement strand
GCCAAGAAGCAGCGACTTGGGATTGGCGATGAGCGGCGCGAAGTCCGTCATGGCGCCCACGCCCATGAATATAAGCGGCGGGTAGATGCCAAGCTTGACGCCCTGATACAGGTAATAAAGAAGTCCCGCGTTCTGATAAGGTACGCGGTAGGCCATAGCGCCAAGTTCCTCGCTGTAGCCGTACACGATGGAGGACAGATCCTTGTCCATCTGAGTGGCGTAGGCCACGGCCTGTTCCATATCCGGGAAATACTGGAATGTCTCGTGGTTCATGAGTCCCGCGAGGGGCAGGTTTGCTAGAAGCATACCAAAGCCTATGGGCAGAAGGAGCAGCGGCTCGAATTTCTTGACGATCGCCAGATACAAGAGCACACAGCCTACGCCTATCATGACGTACTGACGCCAGTCGCCCGCGACAAAGCCCGTGGACTGGACGATATTATTAATTCCTTCGCCTATGTCGAGCGTATATTCAATGTCTTCGCCTTCCTCAACGGCGGCGGCGCCCTCGACGGCGACTATTTCATCAGCCGCGACCGCCCCGTCAACGGAGACATCATCGGCGAACACCGGCGTCAAACACATCAATGCCGTTAAAATGGCGGTGATGATAAACGCCGCGTAGCGTTTTTTAGTCATATATTTACCTCCATCGCCGCGTTATTGCAGCGCGACCAACGCGTCGCCGGAGTTGACGCTCGCGCCCGTCGATACCATAACCGACGCCACGACGCCATCGCGGGGGGACATTATCTCGTTTTCCATCTTCATGGCCTCGAGTATTATGAGAACGTCGCCCTTCTTGACGGACTGACCGGCGGATACCTTTATGGACATAATGGTTCCCGGCATGGGAGCCGTTACCGACTCGGCTCCGGCGGGAGCGGCGGCGGGCTTGGGAGCGGCGGGTTTGGCCGCGGGCTTGGGAGCGGGAGCGGCGGGTTTGGCTACCGCAGCCGGGGCTGCCGCAACGACGGGCGCGGCGGACTGGCCGAGTTCTTCGACCTCTACGTCATAAACCTGACCATTTACGCTAACCTGAAATCTACGCATATATATACCCCTTTCAATTGTGTGTTTAAGGTCAAAAGCCGGTAAGATGGCGGCGCGCCATGGCCTTTGACGAAGCGCCGTTTAACGGCTGGAGAGTATCTCTCCTCGACCGGTTCTGGCCCAGGCGTTGCCCGCGCGGCTCACACGGCGCACGACGAGGTTACCCGACGCGCCTTCCATCGCCATAATAGCGGCGGTTATGACCGCTATGAGCTGTGGATCGTCGGAAGGTTCCTCGACGACGGGCGCGGGCGCCGCTACTGGCTTGGGAGCTTGTGCCGCCTTCGTGACGGGCTGTTCTTTCTTTTGCGCCTTTTGCAGCAGCTTTGACATTCCCTTTGTCGCGAATATCAGCACGACCAGGCCAAAAAATACCACCAGAAGGCCGATTGCCATTACGGATAAACTGAAACCAAGCTTTATCATTTTTTCCTCCCGTTACAGCGGCAGGTTGCCGTGTTTTTTAGGAAGCCTCGAATCTCGCTTCGACGAAAGCATTTCAAGCGCCGAGGCTATCATCTGCCTGGTTTGCGAAGGCTCTATAACGTCGTCCACATAGCCCTGCTTCGCGGCGTTTACGCAGTCCGCGACGTTATCCTCATATTCCTTCTCAAGTTCCGCGCGAACCTTTACCGGGTCCGCCGCGCCCTTGAGCCTGTCGAACATAAGAACCTGAACGGCGGCCTTGCTTGCGAGGGGCGAAATGACGCTTCCGGGCCAGGCGAACACCATGTCGCAGGAGCACTTGGAGACCATCACCATGAAAGACGCGGCTATGGCGTTTCCGGTGACGAGAGCCACGCGCGGGGTGGACACGTCGTTGAGCGCGCAGGTAAGCTGAGCCGTGGCCTTCGCCAGTTCGCCCTGCTCGCTCGCCTTGTGAACGGCGAGGCCGGTCGAGTCGCATATAGTCACGACCGAAATATTGAAGCAGTCGAGCATCCTTATGAACCTCGCGGCCTTGCGGCTTCCAAGGCAGGTGAGCGCTCCGCCGTTTATGGCGGGCTGCGTGGCCACGAAGCCCACGGTTCTGCCGCCTATGGAGCCAAGAGCGGTTATCATCTCCGGCGCGAAGGCGGGGGAGAGTTCTATGACGCTTCCCTCGTCGGCGATGGAGTTTATGACGGCGTTCATATCCTCGACCGTATCGATGGTCTCAAATTCGGGGGTGAGGCGGTTTATATCGTCAACCTGCGTAAAATCTATGGGCGCGTCCTCGATATTGTTCGCCGGGAGCATCTTCAAAACGCGGCGCGAGAGGGCGATGGCCTCGGCGTCGGAAGAAGCGGTCAGGTGGCAAATGCCGTTTTTAGCGCAGGCTTCGGGGCCTCCCAGCGCCTTGGCGTCCACCGTTTCGCCGGTGTTGGCGGAGACGACCTGCGGGCCGTTTACGAAAAGCCTTCCGTCGTCGGCGACTATGACAATATCGTTGAGCGTCGCGATCATCGCGGCGGAGGCGGCGCACTGGCCGAGAACCAGGGCTATTTGCGGGATGACGCCGGACACCTTCGCGGTTTTGGCGGCGATCTGAGCGTAGGCGTCTACCGCGTCGATGCCTTCCTTGACGCGCGCGCCCATCGAATCGAACATGGCGATTATGGGGGAGCCGGTCTTCGCGGCCAGATCCATCACCTTGATGATTTTGCGCGCCTGCTCGGCGCCGACCGCGCCGCTGAATGAAGTGAAGTCCTGCGCGTAGACATACGCGGGGCGTCCGTCGATCAAGCCGTAGCCGGTAACCACGCCGGACGCGCCGTCGCGGCCCGCGAGAACGTCGAGCTCGACAAAGCTGGCCTCGTCGAGGAGCAGACCTATGCGCTCCCTGGCCGTCAGCTTACCAAGCTTCTTTTGTTCCGCTACACGCTCGGGGTCGCCCGCAAGTATCGCTTGCTTGCGCTCGCGAACTAAGGGCAAATTGCGTTCAACACCCATTTTTTAATACCTCCAAGCTATATCGTTGAGTCATTATGCGTTTAGCCCTAAGGCTCCAAATTTGCACAAATTCTACTATTCGACGTTCAAACCCTTTTTCCTGCTTTCGGAATGTTTATTTTTTCGTTTTTATATGTGTCACGAAGGGTATGAAGGGAGAAGTTGTCAATTTAAGGCGGTTAACTCCGTCCGCCACGGCGCTTCGCGCGGATTGCGGCCGACAGCGGGCGGCGCATGGGGAACGGCCAAACCAACACTCGGCCGCA
>JAUNBY010000362.1 GCA_030526935.1 Clostridia bacterium | reverse complement strand
ATGACTGCCGCCCTTTCCGTGGATATACAAGATTGCCTTTTTTAACACGCTATACCCTCCTATCCAAGTGAAAACGCCGACGCTTTCCGGTCTTCGCGCTATGACGTAAGAAACCGCTAAATTGTTGCCAAGCCCCGGAATCGAGGCCGATGGTCCGTATAATATCATCCGTTACGCCAGGGAATGCGGACGGAAGATCGCGATAATCGACGCTAACATAATGACGGTTCATACTTGAGGAGATGAACCATCGGTCGAATTCGACCTCCTACGCCGTGCAATGCGTGTTCAATATATCGGAATATTGTAATGATTCAGGGGGCTATCTCTCGATGAGACAACCCCCCGCATTACTCTACGAGAATGAACCAACTATTATTCAGCCACCGCGTGAGCCGCCGCGTTGCGTCCCGTAGTGATGACTTCCGCAACGGCATTGCCGCCAAGGCGGTTGGAGCCGTGGAATCCGCCCGTCACTTCGCCGGCGGCGTATAGCCCGGGAACGATCTGGCCCTGCTCGTCCAGGACTTGATTGTTCACGTTGACTTTGATTCCTCCCATCGTGTGATGCACGGCGGGGGCGCGCTTGCAGGCGTAGAAGGGGCCTTCCATCTCAAGAGCGGCGTTATCCGGGAACACTACGCGACCAAATTCGGGATCGTTGCTGTCGGCAGCGTACTGATTGAAATTCGTGCAGGTTTCAACGAAAGTATCGACGGGTACGCCTATCTTTTCGGCCAGTTCTTCGAGCGTATCGCCCTGTACGACGGCTCCCGACGCCAGCAGGTCATCAAGGTACATGTGATAATTGTTTTTGTATTCCTCATCCATGCGGCTGTTATGGAAAGTTGAGATTACGTAGCAATAGGAACCGGGCTGAGCAAGTATGGCCTTTGCCAGTACGTCGCGGCGCGAGGACTCGTCAACAAAGCGCTTGCCCTCCTGATTGACGTACATATTTGTACCCTCGCCGATGACGTTGTTGGTCTGTCCGGTAACGGGATCGGCGGTAGGCAGAAGCTGAATCTGTCCCATGTCAACCAGAGCGGCTCCAACTTCCAAAGCCATGTTGATGCCGTCTCCGGTAATGGTCGCGGCATTGGTGGTGGGTACGCTTTCGGTGAGGTTGCCCCACAATTCGTCATACTGCTGACGCATCTCCACGTTGGCTGAAAAGCCTCCGGTAGCGAGGATAATCGCCTTGTCAGCTTTGAAGGTGTAGGGGGTGCCGTCTTTTCCGGTTCCGGTCACAATGATGACGCGTCCGGTTTCGTTATCCTGAATCAGATGCTCGGCGGTGCAATCGAATACGGTTGTCACGTCAAGGTTCTTCTCCTCGATAGCATTGGACAGCACGGCTATGAAGCCCTGTCCGCTGGCATAATCAGCAGACGCCTTGCAGCGCATCCATATCGAACCTACTATAGCCACGGTGGAAGGCTTCCAACTAAATCCATGCCCGGAGAGCCAGTGCATCGATTCCACATCGCCGTAGCACATCATTTCGATAAGCTCGGGGTCGCCCAGATAATCCCCGCCGTCGTATGTCTGTATCATATGCAATTCCGGGGAATCGAACAAATACTCATGACCCGCCGCAAGGTGCTCGGCGTACTGCTCTTTCACGATTTCCTGCCACTTGGCCATATAATCATCTTTAGGTTCCAGGTTGCAGTAACGCTCTATTTCTTCCTTCTGTCCCTCACTGAGAGAGGCGTATTGCAGATAGCTTTCCTCCGCAGCCTGAAAATAGCCGCCTGACAGTATAGTGTTTCCGCCGTAAGCGGCGCTCTTTTCGACGAGTATGACCGAAGCGCCCTCTTCCGCCGCCGTAACCGCCGCAGCCAGACCCGCTCCGCCTCCGCCGACAACCACTATGTCGGCGGTCATGTCTATGGGATCGCCCGCCTGTTGAACTACCTCGACGGCTTTCAGAGCCTCGACGTCCCCGCCCGCAAGGGTAACGGCGGCCGCTACCGCTTCGAGTATGCCGTTGGACGTGTACGACGCCCCGGTAACGGTGTCCACCGCCAGGGATTGATGCTCCACTATACGCTGTGGCATTTGTTCTATCGCCGCGTCGCTGACTCCGGCGGTCTCTCCGTGTTCAAGTACCGTAACACTTGTAATCTCGTCGTCCGAAAAGATGACTTCTACCGTTATGTCGCCGTTCAACCCCCTTCCAACGCCGGTGTAAGTACCGCTGGTGTAAGCCAGCGCCGGCGTGACGCCAAGTGCCATTATTAAGCACAGAAAAAGGGCGGTAAGTTTCTTCATGATACTAATCCTCCTCTTTAAATTATAATATCCCTGATAATAATTGTAGTTAATCGCGCATAAAAAGAAAGTATTATTACTAAATAATTAAGTTATTTGTCGTTTAATTATATTCCATAAATCATATCTTGCATAGCGTTGCCTTCGATGGGTAAAAATTGTTTATTTAAGGGCAAAGTTGTCACGGTATCTGAGCGATTTGGGAGTTCTAAAACCGTTTTCAACAAAACCTCGACCTTTAGAGATAAGACACTCAACGCTTATTGGTTACGACGCGAATAGCGCGTTGTATTACGTCGAACCCGACGGCCTGCATCAGTCATGATAATTCTGATCGCCGATGGCGGGCTTATTACGGCAGGCAAGCCCGGTGTCGAAGCCCGGGCGCTGATGTTTGACAGGGAAAACAACCCGGTCATAGCCTGTTCGCAGAGTGGAGGAACGGCGCTGATCGCTTACCGTTATGTCGAAGATACGATGACGGAAATAAATAAGATATCTCCGTCATCGTTTCCAGCCCATAATGTCGGTTTCAGGATCGATAATCCTGATATGGAACCCAATATCCCCGGTATAACGATATAAACCTAGAGGGAGTCGGCAAGTTCGCGTATGCGGGCGCCGTCTTCTATCCAGAACGAACGCAGCTTCGCGGTCTGATCACCCAGACAGAAATGCCTTACGCCAAGGTCTATATAGTATTTAGCGGCTTCGACAGTTGGTATCTCGCAGCGCGGTTGTACCCCATGGTCGAGAGCGGCGCGTATCACCTTTTTCTCAGCGATTTTAACATCGTCGTTGTGCTCGGAGCGGTTCCATCCCCGGCTCATGCAGTAGTCGGAGGGGCCAAACTGCACCATATCCACTCCGGGAATCGAGCATATCTCCTCTATGGCCTCGACCGCGCGGAACTTCTCTATCATAAAACAGAGGACAACCTCGTCGACGCGCTTTGCGTGCTGCAATTGCGGCATATGACTCTG
>JAUNBY010000361.1 GCA_030526935.1 Clostridia bacterium | reverse complement strand
TCACACTCCATCGTTTTGCGGGAAACGCCATCTCCACATCTATAGTATAGCATCGGGGCGCGGCTTTAGCAAGTAAAATCGCAAGATACGTCAGTAATTAGCTTACGCCGCCCTCTCTGCCAGTCACTGCCGGCTGCTGTTCCAACCCGGCGTCATTCCCTGGGGCGGTTGACGACCACCTGGGGGAAGGGGATATTTATGCCGCGCCGGTCGAACATGAGTTTTATCTCGCGGTTGAGATCGCGCGCGAGCTGAGCGCGGTCGTTCTCCCTGCACTGGGCGACGACGGTTATATTCACGCTTGAGTCCGCGAGTTGCGAAACGCCCTTGTAGAACGGGCCGTCGATTATGGCGGGAAGGCGTTTTTTGATATCGGGCAATTCCTGCGCCAATATGCCCTCGACGCGTTCGAGCGACTCGCCGTAGTCTATTCCTACCGTCACCGAGGCGTAGGAATACTGCTTGGTCATGTTGACGACGCCGGAGATGCTCGAGTTATTGAGTATCTTTATATCCTGTCCCCGGCTCGCTATCTTCGTGGTTCTTATGCCTATCTCCATCACCGTACCCGACCAGCCGTCTATGGTCACGATGTCGCCCACGCGGAATTCCCCCTCGAAGACTATGAATATGCCCGCGAGTATATCGCTTATCAGGCTTTGCGCGCCGAGGCCGACGATGAGTGTCAGTATGCCCGCCGAGGTCATAAGGGCTGTCGTGTCGATGCCGAATATCACCAGCGCGTAAAACAAAACCGCTATAAGCGCCACGTATTTAATGAAATTATCGACGAGGCGTCCGATGGTTTCGCTGCGCGCGCCGAAGGTTTTAGTCAGAAACACTATTACGCGGCGGGCTATCCAGGTATAGACGAATATACGCGTGACGATTATAATAATATAGGTGAAGGAGAATATATCGGGGGTCTTATCCCAGCGCCCGTCGAGTATAAAGTCTATGAGAGGCCAGGTCTCCAGTTTGCCTCTGGCGAATGTCACGGCGCACGTGACGATTATGGCCAACGCGCCTATTATGAGGAATATGACTTTCTGAAGCTTCATTTCGGGCGAGAGGCTTCCCCAGGCCGAATTCACCGTGCTCCAGCGGCTGAATGCCGACTGAACCCACTTGGAGGTTCCTCCGGGCATGACCATCTGGAAAAACTTCGCCTGCGTTTCCCCCTGGGTTTTTTTGCCATCCCCCGCTTTTTCAACCTTTCGGGATAGCGTCAAAATCGACATGAGCATAAGGCTCATTATAAAGCTTGCGAGAGTTACGATGAGGGCTACTTCAAACCTGTGGTCGAATATGGCCTCGGTGGGCGTGGCGAGACAGACTATGGCGCCGTCGTACTCGGTCGAGACCACGAATAAATGCCGCGCGTCTACGGTCTGATATCCGTAGTAGCCGTCTGTCAGCGCCGATTCGCCAAGCCCGTATTCGCGGGCGTCGCGCGAAATGTATTTTTCATTGGGATAGGAGATGAATTTGCCCGTTTCCTCGTCCACGGCGAATATGAATCCATCGTTTTCGGCGGCTATATTGCCGAGCACATAGTCCGTATCCGTCGTGCGCACGGCGGTCTGTATCCGCTTAGGCGACAGGCACAACTGTATCATGCCCTTTTTATCCATGCGCCTGACGCCTATATACTGAAAATAATTGTGCTGCGCGGTATCGTCGAGCCGGGCGTCCTGAACGAGCAGTTCCTGATAGCCCTTGACGACCTGCCAGAACGGATAGGATTGAGAAGTCGGATCGTCGCTGAGCGCGAAGTCCTTAAAGGGCGAACTCGTCGCGTCGGTCTTCCCGTTTTCGTCAAAGGCGTATATGGACGTCACCTGCGCCCTCTCGCACAGCGTTTCGAGCTTGTCGTCCGACAAAAGCCGGGGGTCTTCGTTTATGGTGAAGGCGATGTTATAGGCTCTTTGTGCGTATTCGTCGCTGTACTCTTTTAATATACGCGCAAGTCTCTCGTCGTTTTTTGCGAGTATATCGACTATCTCCTCCGCCTTGGATTGCGAGAGCACGAACTGTCGCGAGAGAATAACGAGCGACTGCGAGTAGTAAGCCAGCATGAACATGACGACTACGCCCATCACGACGATGTTTTTTACCTTGCCTGCGAGCGTTTTGTTGAAATAAAGCCCGTTGCCAAGGTGAACGACGCGCTTTTCGTCCGCGTCCGAGGCCTCGTCCTGCCTCTTGAGCATGGAGGCGTAAAGCGTTATAAGGAGCATCACTATCGCGAAGGCCGCGACGCAGAGGGTCACGGCGGGTCTTACGCTTTGAGACATCTCATCCTCCGGCACGACCGCCACAAGCGCCAAATCGCCGCCTATGTCGACGGTCATCGCGTAATGGCGTTGTCCGTCGAGCGTTATATATCCCGAAAAGCCGTCTTCGAGGGCGGATTCGGGTATGCCCGATTCGGACGCGGAGATTCCCGTCATACTGATGCTCGGATAGTATTCGATTATGCCGCTCGCGGTATTTACACAGAATATGAAGCCCCCCGCGCCCACTTTTATGTCGGAAAGCGCGAAGGGGAGCGAGCGCATCTCGCTTATATGGGCGATTTCGTTTTGCACGTTTATGCTTCCCGCGACCACGCGGCCGTCGGCCAGGCGCGAGGCGAGGTAATACCTGCCGTTGGAGGTGATGGGATTCATATCCTCGGCGAGGCTGTAAACGTCGTCGGGGACGGACGAGGTTGACGAATAGACGACCTGTCCGTCACCCGAAAACAGGTAGACGTTCTCAAGTCCCCACTGGGAAGCCAGGACGCCGAGGCGGTCGCCGTAATCGGGATTCTCGTCCAGGAAAAACGCTATGACGTCGAGCTTGGACTGGCAAAACAGGCGGTAGGTCTCTATGTCCAGATCTACCTCCGCGGCGTATCCGGAGATCCTGTGCCGCGCGACTTCCAACTTGTCGGATGAATTGCGGGATTGCCTTTGTATGGCGTAGCCGTTTTGCAAAGCGGAAAGAAAAATGGTCAGAACGATAAGCCCCGCGGCGACGATGAGCAAAAACGTTATTTCCGCGTATGTACGGCGGCTTTTATTCATTGGAAGCACCATCCTTTTGTATTGGGGAACAGGTTGCGGTCAGAGTACGGGGGAACGCGGGGAACGGCCAAATCGACGGTCGGCCGCAAACCCGCAGATTACGGGCTGGCGGGCGCGAACCTCACCCGCCCTCTGCGGAGGGCACCAGGCGCTTCGCGCGGCCTGCGGCCTCCAGAGGAGAGGGCTAGCGCGCCCCT
>JAUNBY010000360.1 GCA_030526935.1 Clostridia bacterium | reverse complement strand
ATCTGAGGTAGTACAGGCCAGTCTCGGCATCGTATACGTAGCCGCGATACCTGAATGGGTTGAGCACATCTAATGTAGTTGACAAGGATCCAGTCGGCGCAAAGGGCACACCCCACGCGTCGTAGCCGTATTCTATCACAAGCAGACCGTTAGTATAAACGATGCCTATGATATCTCCTTGCAAATTATAGAGGTAAACATAGCGTGTTCCGTTGAAACTCACGAAGCTCACGAAGTAAGGCTCTCACGAAGTAAGCCCTGGGCCCTGGGAAAAATCACATCGTATATTGACAATCACGGGTGTTTATACTATAATGATATTAATCATTCTATGCCTGCTTGGATTTGGTTGGATGTGGCTTTCGTACAGATACAAGTTGGGAGGACGATTGTACACAGACAGCACTACAACTGGTCTCTGTTTTGTAAGGCGCAACCGCGAGGAAATCAAGGGCTTTGCGGGTTTGAAGCAAGATTACCGCGCAGGTTATCAGATTTTATAAAAGGAATAAGGGCATGACACACAAGAAATCGAATCCTCGTATATGGCGGCACAGAGCGCATGTCACATTACAAGTACTTTTGGACATATTGCTCGTCAATCTGTCATTTTTAGCGGCGCTGTATCTGCGTTACGAAAAAATTGTACCCGTTCAGGTGATGGCCAGATACTCCAATATATGGCCTGTATTCACGTTTTTCTGCCTGGCGGGATTGGCGGTTACAAAAACATATAAATGCCTGTGGCGTTATGCCAGCATCGGCGAGGTTTTGCGCCTGTTATGTGGCACTCTCGTCGGCGTTGGCGCGACTTACGCGTTCGCTATAATGATAACGACAATACAGCGCGCCAACACTCAGATACCCTTTATGGATTATATGCTCAGGCTTATAGGCAACAGCGTGCGCATATCGCCGAATAATTATCTTCATGGCAAGGTTATCTACGGTATAACCTGGCTTGTCATGTTTATTCTCATAACAGGACAGCGATTTAGTATAAGGCTTGTCAATCAGGCTGGCGTGAGGCGCCGGGCGATAAAACGTGATCAGACCCGCCGGGTAGTGATCATCGGCGCGGGATGGGGCGGAGCTTCGGTGATTCGGGAACTTGCAGCCAGGGGATATAGAGAGGGAATGCCTGTGGCAGTGATCGACGACGATCTCGAAAAAGCGGGTACCCGCATCATGGGCATTCCGATAGAACCTGGAATAGATAATATTCCCGAATACGTAAAGACGTATAAAGCCAGCGATATAGTAATCGCGATACCCTCCGCCAATAACGCGAGTATGAGACAGATTATGCAAATATGCGCGGGAACGGGCTGCAAACTGCGTATGGTAACGGCCATGCAGGACGTAACCGGAGGACATGGCAAGGTCAGTCCGATGAGAGACGTGAACATTACCGATCTTTTATGCCGTGAGGAAGTTCATCTGGATATGGAATCCATTCAAAGTTATCTTACGGGAAAAGTAGTACTCGTAACGGGAGGAGGCGGCTCAATTGGCTCAGAACTGTGCCGGCAGATCGCCCAGTTCACACCTAGTCACCTTGTGGTTATGGATATATATGAAAACAATGCCTACGAGCTTGAAAGGGAGCTTGTCGACAAGTACGAAGGAAAACTTAAGCTGACGGTGTTGATAGGCTCGGTAAGGGACGTAGGCAGGCTTGATCAGGTAATGGAAGATATAAAGCCAGAGGTGGTGTTCCATGCGGCGGCGCATAAACACGTTCCGCTGATGGAGAACAGTCCCGCCGAAGCGGTCAAGAATAATATCTTCGGAACTCTCAACGTGGCTATGGCGGCGGATCGACATGGCGTGAGCCGCATGGTCATACTTTCCACCGACAAGGCGGTCAATCCCACAAATGTGATGGGCGCGACAAAGAGGGTTACGGAACTGGTAATACAGTATATGGCTCGCAAGTCGAAGACGAGGTTTATGGCGGTAAGGTTTGGAAACGTCCTTGGTTCCAATGGAAGCGTTATACCTCTTTTCAAAAACCAAATCGCCAGGGGCGGTCCGGTTACTGTGACGCACCCGGAGATCACCCGCTTTTTCATGACGATTCCGGAGGCGGCGCAACTGGTTTTACAGGCTGGCGCCATAGGACAAAGCGGCAATATATTCGTCCTTGACATGGGTACGCCGGTTAAAATTGTTGATCTGGCTCGAAACCTTATAAGGCTCGCGGGATTCGAACCGGACGGCGATATAAAGATTGACTTCTGCGGCCTTCGTCCCGGCGAAAAGCTTTATGAGGAACTGACGATGACAGAGGAAGCCGAAAGCTTGCGCACCACCTGTCACGATAAGATAATGGTTCTGGAACCGGTGGCTATGGACGATGAGGCGTTTTTAAAACGGCTTGAAGCTTTGCGGGCGGAGGCGTCTAAAGAACGTGGAGACGTGAGGGATTTGCTCAGAGCATTGGTGCCTACATTCGTTCAGGGAGAAGACAGACGGGCGGGATGACCGTGCATAGGATTATGAATACAGGGAAAGGCGGTTTCAGGGATGAAAAGCAATTGTATTAAATATGCATTATTTGCGATTGCGTTTATGTTAGCGACGTCGTTATGCGCGGCTGCCGGAGCGCAGGCATATAGTACGGTAGTCAGAGTTTACGACGAACATAATGAAATAATAAGCGAATCGACTTATAATGCCGGCGATACTCCCATCGCTCAGCCAAAAGGATTATCGACGCGCACAGAATATGACGAAGAGAATCGAGTGATTGCCGAATGGTATTTTGACGAGGACGCAGAGCCAACCATTATAGCCGAAGGCTATGCGTCATATCGGCGCGATTATGACGATGAACTGAACACTATGCGTGAAAGTTATTACGGCGCGTCGGGGCAACCGGTTCTGTGCAAAAACGGATATGCGGTTATAGAAAAGGAATATGATGAAAACGGCCGTACCATCGTAGAAAGATACTACGGAACCGACGAATCCCCAATCGACCTGCAAAAAGGCTACGCCGGCCTCAGCCGCGTATACAACGAAGCCGGCCAGGTAGCGCGGATGAGCTACTACGACGGCGAAGGCAACCTCGTAGTGACGAAAGACGGCTACGCGATAATAGACAAGGAATACGACGAGCAGGGGAGAACAATCGTAGAAAGATACTACGGCACCGACGAATCCCCAATCGACTTGCAAAAAGGCTACGCCGGCCTAAGCCGTATATACAACGAAGCCGGCCAGGTGGCGCGGATGAGCTACTACGACGGCGAAGGCAACCTCGTAGTGACG
>JAUNBY010000017.1 GCA_030526935.1 Clostridia bacterium | reverse complement strand
TGAAAACAATCCTTCAGTGCTTATATTGCGAATTGCGTCGAGCGCAGGTCTATTTCCGGCTTATAGCCCGGGGGACATATATGCTTTTGCATTGAACTTTATTCCTCCAAAGTGTTTATCCCTTTATTATAAGCCCGCGCCGGCCTGGAGTCAAGGAAATGAAAGTCTAAATATCGCAAAAAGTGTTGCAATTGTATATCAATTGTTGTATAATATGAAATATCTTCTGGTGGAGGGAAAAACTGTGCGAGTAGTGGTCGGCATGTCCGGAGGGGTGGATTCCTCGGTAACGGCGGCTCTTTTAAAGGAGCGGGGCTACGAGGTCATAGGCGTTTTCATGAATAACTGGGACGAGAAGGATGAAACGGGCGTATGCACATCCGAAACGGACTGGTCGGACGTGCGAGCGGTGGCCGATAGTATAGGCATAGCGTATTACTCGGTAAACTTCGCGAAGCAGTACTACGACAGGGTATTCCGGCATTTCCTCGACGAATACGCCGCGGGTCGCACGCCGAATCCCGACGTGTTGTGCAATAGAGAAATAAAATTTGGCGAGCTTTTGCGCTTCGCGATGTCGATTGAGGCGGACAGGCTCGCGACGGGACATTTCGCCGGGGTGGAATACCGCGACGGGCGCTACAGGCTACTCAGGGCTAAGGATGAAAACAAGGATCAGACGTATTTTCTGTATATGTTAAATCAGAAACAATTGAGCATGGCGATGTTCCCCCTCGGAGGTTTTACCAAGAAGGAGATACGCGATATGGCCCGCGAGAGAGGTCTGCCGGTGAGCGAGAAGAAAGACTCGACGGGAGTGTGTTTCATTGGGGAACGCAATTTCAAAAAGTTTTTACAGGGATATCTGCCCGCCAAGCCCGGCGACATGGTGACGCGAGAGGGGCGGGTTATGGGACGCCACGACGGACTTATGTACTATACGCTGGGACAAAGGCGCGGCCTTGGAATAGGGGGCAGCGGAAACGGCGGGCGATGGTTCGTAGTGGAAAAGGATTTGAAAAACAACAGGCTCATAGTAAGTCAGTCGGAGGACGAACTTTTTACCGGTTCCGCCGCGTGCGAACAGGCGACATGGATAGCGGGCAAGCCGCCCGAAGGCGCGGAAAAGGGCGTGGAATGCATGGTAAGGCTTCGCCACAGGCAGGAATTGCAGCCCTGCCTCATGACGGTTTCGGGCGACGCGATAAACCTTGAGTTTGCCCTCCCTCAGAGGGCCGTTACGCCGGGGCAGTCCGCCGTGATCTACACAAACGACGAATGCCTGGGAGGAGGTATATTACTGTGAAAAGAAGTATGATAGCTCTTGCTTTGATAATCGCGACGCTTTTCGGCGCGGCTATGGCCGACGACGTCGTTATAGCCCGCGCGATAAAGCTCATAGGCGCGGAGGAGAGCGGCAATAATTACGGCTGCGCCATAACCGATTCAAACGGCAAGTCGAGCCTGGGCTTCATGCAGTGGAACGCAACGCGCGCGGCGGCGCTTATGAAAAGCGTCATCGCAAAGGACGAAGGCGCGGCTGAAGACATTCTGGGAAGCTCGCTTACGTCAAAGCTCAAAAGCGCGTCGAGTCTATCGCTGTCGTCATCTGAATTAAAACTCGTTTCGCGGCTTTTGAAGACCGACGCGGGCGTCTCGGTTCAAAACGAAAAGGCAACGGCCGATGTGTCCGCGTACTTCGAAAAAGCCGCGAGTCTGGGTATCAAAGACAGAAACGCCCTTTGCTACTACTGCGACATAGTCCATCAGGTGGGGACCGGGGCGATAAAAAAGTACCACGTACTGGCCGCTAAGCTTGCCGGAGGATATGAAAAAATCACGCTTGAGCATATGTACAAAGCGGCGCTTAACTATGCTACCTATACGAAGGCGCGCCGTACGCGAGTTTATGAAAAACTCGTATCCGATCCTATCGGGAGCGGCTCATCGCAGGAGCAGTCAGACGCGATCCTGTCTATCGACGGGGATGACGTTATAGAACTTCACAGATATGAAAAAATCGAACTGAAAGCGACGCTTGAAGGCAGCGACGAAGCCGTTTATTGGAAGAGTTCCTCGAAAAAAATCGCGAAAGTCACGAAAAAGGGCGGCGTAGTGCGAGGCATTAAGAAAGGGTATGTGAAAATAACAGCCTATACCCAATCGGGGCTTTCGGACACCGTGACCATAAAGGTTGTGAAACCCGCGTCCGCGTCAAAGGAAATACAGCGGGATATCAGCTAAGGATAACGACGTCCATGGGCGCTCGCATTGCGCCCATATATGCGCATACGTCGTCGCGGTACGCGAATTCGCATAATCCGCGACATACCTGAACGGTTGGTTACGGGAGCGCAATGCGCTCCCGTAATTACCGCAGCGACGCTTAATAAAGCGCGCCAATCAGCTATCGTCTCCGTCGTCCCACTTATCGCAAAGCGTATTTATGCGCTTTATCAGTTTGTCGAGCTTCTTCATGTCGAGGTTTTTGCTGTTGGCGACGAGGTCGTTCAGGCGCTTATTCGCCTGATTGAGCTTATCGAGCATGGCGCCTGGCTCGCCTTTACCACCCGCGAGCCTTACCTTGTTGCCATCGCGTATAATCTCGTTTTTCTGGAGATCCCACTCCTCGCCGTTGTAGGGAACGGCGGTTATTCCGGAAAGTTCTTCCTCTATGCGCCTTGAAAGGGTCAGGGCGGCGTTTTCGTCGCCATGCGTCACAAAAAAGCGCGCGGGTTTGGGATCGAAAGAGCTCGCCCACTTCATAAGCCCGTTGTTGTCGGCGTGGCCGCTTATGGCGTTGAGCTTACATATCTCCGCCTTGACCTCTATGGTTTCGCCAAATAACTTTATCTTGTCGGCGCCGTCGACTATGACCCTGCCGGTCGTTCCATTTGCCTGATAGCCCACAAACAATATGGCGCATTCGCTTCTCCAGAGGTTGTGCTTGAGATGGTGGCGTATTCTTCCCGCCTCGCACATGCCGCTCGCGGAGATTATAACACAGGGCGTCTTGTCGTAATTGATGAGCTTCGACTCGTCGCTCGTCACGGTACGGCGCAGATTGTCAAATATGAGCGGGTTGACGCCGGAATCTATGAGGGCTAGCATATCCTTGTCAAAATACTCGCGGTCGCTGTCGCCAAAGACGTTTGTGGCTTCGTTGGCGAGGGGACTGTCGAGGTAGACGGTAAAGCCGTCGAAGCCCCTTACGAGGTTATTCTGCTTTATATGCCGGATGATGTACAAAAGCTCCTGCGTGCGCCCGACGGCGAACGAGGGGATTACGACGTTTCCGCCGCGCTCGAATGTGCGCTGTATGACGTCCACGATGGCTTTCACGTAGTCCGCGCGCGGTCCGTGGCTGCGGTCGCCGTAGGTGGACTCTATCACGACGTAATCGGCCTGCGTCAGGTATTCGGGGTCGTTGAGTATGGGCTGATTGGTATTTCCTATGTCCCCCGAGAATACGATCTTTTTGGTGACGCCGTCTTCCGTGACGTCGAGCGTTATGCTGGATGAACCCAGAAGATGCCCGGCGTCGGTAAAACAGGCCGTAAGCCCCTCAAGCGCCTCGAAGGTCTTTTTGTGCGGCGTAGGTATCGTAAGCTCTATCGCCCGCTGGGCGTCCTCTATGGTATAAAGTGGCTCCACGGGAGGCTTGCCCGCGCGCAAAGCCCGCTTTGACTGCCATTGGGCGTCAGACTCCTGAATGTGGGCGCTGTCGAGAAGCATTATGCGGCACAGGTTGTAAGTCGCGCTCGACGTGTATACAGGGCCGTTAAAGCCCATTTTGCAAAGGAGCGGTATGCGCCCCGAATGGTCGATATGCGCGTGGGTGAGAAAAACCGCGTCGATAGTTCCCGCCGGGGGAAGGGGGCGGTTTTCAAAAAAATCCTTGCCCTGCTCAAGGCCGCAGTCTATCATCACGCGCTTATCCGCGTATTCCAGCAGATAGCAACTTCCCGTCACTTCCCTTGCCGCCCCTAAAAAGCTCAGTTTCATATATATACTCCTCGTAAGATTTTTTTATCATCCCTCGCGCACCTCGCGCCGGTAATCGCGCGGGGTAAGCCCGGTGTTCTTTTTGAACAGATAGCTGAAGTAGTGAGGGTCGTTGTAGCCAACGGCGTAAGCTATGTCGCTTGTGCGCATGGGCGTCGCGGACAAAAGCTCTTTTGCCTTTGACAGTCGAACCGATGTTATATACTCGGTATAGGTAACGCCAACCTCCTGCGAAAATACCGTGCAGAAATGATTGTTCGAAAGCGCTACATGAGAGGCTACGTCGTGCAGTGTTATATTTGAGTCGGCGTAGTTTTCCGCTATGAAGGCCTTTGCCTTTCTGATGACTCCACCGTACCTCATGGAACCCTGATTGTTCCTGAAGGCGATGGCGCTTACGAGCATCTCGCGCGACATGGGCAGAACCTCGTCGAATGAGAGCATGGCTCTGGCCGCGTCCTGATAGCGGTTTACGTCGGGTATCACCTCGTGGGGTATTCCTCCCGACTCCTTTATCATTCGCGAAGCCGCGAGCATTATATCAACGTACATGTAGTTTGCCATCATCATAGATTTCGCGGCGGAAGGGCCCATGCTTTCCACGTAGTGGTTCAATATCCTGTCCACGTCGCTTACGCCCGCGTGCTTTATCTGCTCTGATATGGGCATAACGTCCAAATCGAGCAGAGAAAAACCTTCGTCGAGCGATTGCACGTCCTGCATGTTCATGATGCGCGGCTTTTCGCCGAGTGACACGAGCTTTTCCAATACGGCCCTGGCGTCGGCGTATGAAGCGGGTATCTCCGGTATCGACTTTACCCTCTCCCCAATGGCGACGGTGAGCTTTATTCCGGTATTTCTCTCTACGTCGTACTGAGCGGCCTGAGCCAGTCCATAGGCGCGCTCGTCCAAATCGTCGTCGTCGTCGCCCAGCACAAGAAAGGCGAAATTGCCATTTATCTCGCACAAATGCGTCGTTTCGCCGCTTCCGTCGGATATGCGCTGCAATACGCTTCGGGCCGACATTATTTCGTCCTGAGCGGCGGGAACGGGCGAGGGCTTTACGAGCATGACCAGATATTCGTTGGCGTTGATGTTTATCTGAAGCGCGTTCGCGCGTTCGATGTAATCGCCGCCCGTCGGCGACATCATGTCGGTCAGCAACTTCTCCCTGAGATAGCGGCTGCTGTTGGCGAACTGTTCCTTAAATAAGCGCAGATTCGCCTGCTGGCGCTTGTCGAACTCTATGCGCTCGGATATGCGCTCGAGAACCGCAAGAAGTTCCTGGCCGCTCACGGGCTTGAGCAGATATTCCTTGACGCCCAGGGATATGGCTTCGCGGGCGTAGGAAAAGTCGTCATAGCCGCTTAATATTATCATATATATCCAGGGCATGGCCCGCGTGACCGACCGGCAAAGCTCCAGCCCGTCCATAAATGGCATTCTAATGTCGGTTATCACGATATCGGGCTTTATGTCCTGTATCATCGACAGCGCTATTTCGCCGTCCGGCGCTTCCCCCGCGAGGACGAACTGCGTCTCGTCCCACGGGAAGTTGTTTCTGATGCCCTCGCGGACGACTATCTCGTCGTCCGCCAAAAAGACCTTATACATCGCCATCGCCCCTCATCGGCACGTGCAGCGAACAGCGCGTGCCATTTTTGTCGCTTTGTATCTGAATGCCCTTTGGCTGATTGTAGTACAGCTTTATTCGCATATTCACGTTATACAGTCCATAGCCGGGCGTGGGCGACTCAATATTGCCCTCCAGCGCCCGCGTGACCTCCTCGAGTCGCTCGGGAGCCATGCCCGCGCCGTTGTCCTCGACGCTAAGCGTAAGCATTCCGCCTTTAGTTTCTCCGGATACGATTATGACGCCCTTGCCGCGCCGATGCTTTATGCCGTGATAAATGGCGTTTTCGACCAGCGGCTGAAGCAGCAGCTTGAGTATGCGCACGTTTCCGATTTCAGGAGGTATCCTTATCTCGTAATCCAGTATATCGCGATACCTTATCTTTTGTATGGTGAGGTATCCCGTCAAATGCCTGACTTCCTCGCCGAGGGTTATCCAGTCCTTGCCCTGACTGAGCGAGATTCTGAAAAAGTCGGACAGCGCGCGGGTTATGTGTATGACCTCGTCGTACCTTCTCGCTTCCGCGAGCCAGACTATGGCGTCGAGCGTATTATAGAGAAAATGCGGGTTTATCTGCGCCTGAAGCGCCCTTAGTTCGCTTTTTTTAAGGCTTTCTTGTTCGCGGCGGTTTTCCTCTATCAAGTCCCCGAGTCGAGAGGCCATGGTATTCAAACTGTCGGTAAGCGAACGCAATTCGTCAACAGACGCGTCGGGAGCGCGGGCGTCGATATTTCCTCCCGCAAGCTCTCCGGCAAAGCGCTCCAATTGCTCTATGGGCTTTTGTATGGCCTTGGACAAAGAGCGCTGCGCCGCTATCGAAAAAACCGTTGTAGCTATTATGAGCAGCACTATGAACGACAAAACCGCCATTATCATCCGCTGCAATTCGTCGCTTGTCACCGACGCCGCTACGATCTCGGCGTCTACGTACTTGGTAAGCATGTCGTCGATGAGAGCCGAAACGCTTCTGACCTCCTCCAAAAGTAGCTCGTTTTGCTCCACCGGTTCCCCGCGCGACATCTGCTCGCCCATTCTGTCTATATAATCCCTGAGCGTATCCGTCGTGCGGCGGGCGACTACCAGCTCCGTGGCGTTGGCGCCCGCGGACTGTATCAGTTCCTCAAGTTCGTCCGCGACGTAATCGAGGCATTGATACTGCGCGCCCTCGTCGAAGGACAGCCTTCCCGCTACGATGGACCATATTTCCTCGGGTATCAGCGTCTGAACGTAGGGCTTGATAGACGATACCCTGTCGACCTGGCTGATTATGGCGTGATAGCTTCCCGCGTAATAGCTCATGACCGATACGCTGACTATACAGGGGATTATAAGCAGGGTCATGAGCACTATGAACGAGGTTCGAAGCCGCGAGGATATGCTGTACCCCGCGCCAAGCCGCCTTAGAAACTGTTCGCTTTTCATGCTCAACGCCTAATAACCCCTTTCGGGCAATTCGTCGAGGTCGTCGTCAAATTCGCTGAACACCCTGTCCTCGGAGTAGGTGTAGCGGGGGATTTCCTCGCCTCTGGCGAGTTGAGCCGCGATCTGCATTATGGTGTCCCCTATTAGCGGCGTACATTCCACGACGCAGTTTATCTTGCCCTCTTTTAACAGGTCTATGGCCTTCTGCTCTCCGTCTACGGTTATGATTATTATGTCCTCTCCGGGCTTAAGCCCCGCTTCCTCCATGGCTTCGATGGCTCCGAGCGTCATAGCGTCGTTGTGCGAATACAATACGTCGATTTTATCGTGAGTGTCTATGAATTTCTGCATGCACTCTTTGCCCTTTGAGCGTATGAAGTCGCCTGACACGGAGTCGATTATATCAAGCCGCGCGTCGCCTTTTATGGTGTCCGCGAAGCCCTGAGCGCGCTGCTTCATCGGGGTTGATTCCACGGTTCCGGATATTTCGACGATGTTCAGGCTTTCGGCGTCTATGGCGTCGGCCTTCTTTATCAGGTATTCGCCCGCCATGACGCCCTCCTCGTAAAAGTCGGAACCTATGAAACCGGCGAAAAGCGTGTCGTCCTGGGTGTTTATCATGCGGTCGGTGACGAGAACTGGTATCCCCGCGTCGCGGGCCTCGCCCAGCACATTGTCCCATCCGTCCTCGACAATCGGCGCGAAGGCTATTACGTCCACGCGGTAGGCGATGAACGAGCGTATATCCCTTATCTGGTTTTCCTGCTTTTGCTGGGCGTTTTCGAACATAAGCTGAACCCCGGCGCGCTCCGCGGCTTCGATTATGGACTGCGTATTGCCCAGCCGCCACGCGCTTTCGCTGCCCAGTTGAGCGAAGCCTATAATAAGCCCGCCGCTTTCGCTGGGCTGTTCGGAGACATCCCGGTTTGAGCAGCCCGTCAACGCTATAATCGCGATAAGAACAAACGCGGCGAGCGCGTGCTTTCGCCCTGACACAAACAATGAATGCATCCTCAACGCTCCTTTGATGTTTAACCTCCCGCCCTGTCGCCGCTTTGCCCCTGCGCGAGATCGACGAACCACGTAAGCTCTCCGCGCCAGCCGAGGTTTACCGTGCCAAGAGCGCCATTTCTCTGCTTGGCGATTATGATTTCGGCCACGTTTTTAAGCTCGGTATCCGGGTCGTAGTAATCCTCGCGGTGTATGAACATGACGACGTCGGCGTCCTGCTCGATAGCGCCGGAATCGCGGATATCGGACAGTATCGGCCTGTGGTTGGCGCGACCCGACGGGGCGCGCGAAAGCTGCGACAGCGCGATGACGGGAACGCGCAATTCCTGCGCGAGTCCCTTCAGCGACCGGGATATGTTAGACACTTCCTCCTGGCGGCTCGCGAATCTGCCGCTGCCGGACATGAGCTGTAAATAGTCGATCATTATGACGTCGAGGCCGTTTTCCATTTGAAGCCTTCGGGCTTTTGAGCGAATCTCCGGCACGGAAACCCCGCTGGCGTCGTCGATATGTATTTCGGCCTCGCCTATGAGGCTCATGGCCTCGCAGAGCCGTATCCACTCGCTTTCCTCTATGACGCCCTTTCTGACGGACTGCATATTGACCTGCGCTTCCGTGCACATCATGCGCATTGCCAGTTGCTCCGCGGGCATTTCGAGAGAAAATATGGCGGCCTTTTTTTTATGGCGTATGGCGGCGTTTTCTACAATATTCATTCCGAAGCTGGTCTTTCCCATCGAGGGCCGGGCGGCGATGAGTATAAGCTCGCCCGAATGAAGACCGGTCAGCAGTTCGTCAAGCTCCTTATATCCCGTCGGAACGCCCTCTATGCGCCCCTTGTTCTTGACGAGCCTGTCTATCATCTCATAGGTCTCGATGAGAACGGAGCGTATGGGCCTGAGCATTTCACCGCCGCGTCGCATGGTTATGTCGTATATGAGCTTTTCTGAGGCCGAGAGTATGTCCATGGCCTCCATCTGTGACTGATAGCACATTCGCGATATGTCGTCGCAGGCGGACAGAAGCTTTCTGAGGGTACTGCGCTCATCGACTATGCGAATATAGGCCTGAATGTTTCTGGCCGACGGGACGAAGCGCGAAATCTCTATAAGCGCCTCAAGCCCGCCTATACCCGCGAGCTTTCCGCGCCTGGTAAGCTCCTCGTCGAGCGTTACCAGGTCGACGGGTCTCGCGTGGTTGGCTAAAAACATACAAGCCTCGAATATCTCGCGATACGCGGGATTATAAAAATCCTCGCCATTCAAAGATTCGCAGGCGAGAAGCGTCGCCTCGCCTGAAATCATCATAGCTCCAATGACCGATTTCTCGGCGTCGTCGTGATGCGGAGGGACGCGCTCGCCGGGCAGTATTTGTTCCATAGTATCCCTTTACCTGGTGACTACGACGTTTAGTATCATCCTGACGGAAACTCCGGGATGAAGCTTCAGGTTGAAGAAGTTCTGCCCTGAAGTCTTTACGGCGTCCTCAAGCTCTATCTTGCGCTTGTCCACGTCTATAGCGTGCTGTTCCCTGAGCGCGTCGGCTATCTCCTGCGCGGTTATGGAGCCGTAGAGCTTTCCGCCCTCTCCTCCGCGAGCCTTGACGATGACGACCTTTCCCTTGAGGGCGGCGGCGGCCTTTTCCGCTTCGGCCTTTTTAAGGTCGTTGCGGTGCTTTTCCGCTTCCTTGGCCTTTGTTATGGAGTTGAGCGCGTCGCGCGTCGCTTCCCGGGCGAGCTTTCTCGGAAGCAGGTAGTTGCGGGCGTATCCGTCGCTTACCTCAATTATCTGATCCTTCTTGCCGGAACCCTTGATATCCGTTAAAAGTATAACCTTCAAAATGTTCCATCTCCTTTGTCGTTATGCTTTTTTATCGCTTTGGATATTAGCCCCTCGGAACCGCCCAGAGCGGAAATGACGCCCGCTATCGCCAACAGATTTCGAAGACCCGTAATTACAAGCACGGCGATTATGAACAGCCTTATGGATTTGGTCGCGCCCGTCTTTCTGAACCAGCGATCGACCGCGCCCGCGCCCTGCGCCATAAACAGCAACACGCACAGGCTGTACATCGCCAGATACGCGGAGTCCGCGCCGCGCGTGCCCATATTATAGGCGATATAGAATATCAGGGCGCAGGCGGGAGGGCCGATTATCAGGCTTGGGGACAGGCGCCAGTCGCAGGGATGCGCGTAGTCGATGATCGGGTCGTCGCCACGGCGGGAGACTATGAAGGCGCTTAGACCGTAGCTCGCCGCGCCCGTAACTACGCCCGTGGTGAGCAGCATGGACACAAGGCTTCTGTTGAGCTCGGTCGTATACGCGGCGAAAAACGCGTCGAGCAGCGCCGTAAGTTGCTCGGATGGTATCGCCTGGGTAAAGTCCAGGCCCGTTTGCGAGCCGAAAAGCCCCGCCTGTCCCATGTAAGCGACGAACATTTGCACATATTCTTCGGGATAGGAATTTATCGCGCCTCTCAGCGAATTCATCAGGTATTCGACGATATCCTCGCCTATAGCCAACCGCGCGCCGACGACGAGGACGAAAAGAGCGCCGCACTGCATGAAAACCGACTGCTTTATGCCGTCGTAATACCTGGTTCTGCGGGCGATGAGCGCTATGACGCACCACGCGGGGATGATCATGGTTTCGATTACGACGAGCGCTAGTATACCCCCGCCGAGCGAATAAGCCACAAACAGATTTGACGCGGTGGCGACCAGAGCCGAAGGAAGGCCCGCCCAAATTCCCAGCAGTGATATTATAATGGTCGGCAAAAGCGCTATGGGCGAAAAAGCCAGCGCAACCATCATCCCGAACCCGGACATAACGCCAAGCACCGCGCCCGCTATGGCATGCTTAGTTTTAATAGTAGCCAAAATTACCTCCACGATAATCGTCTTTGACCAAGTATACCACATATCTCCCGGAATATCAACGACTTATAAATTAAAACAGCGTCGGCGCAGACGGGCTGGACGAAGCGAAAATCGACTTGCCCACAACCGCAAAGCCGCTTTGTTGCCATATTTAAGACACTTTTCCACCGCTTTTGTCCACATGCCTCCGACCGAAAAACTGTGGATAACTTCGATGAATACACAGCTAAAATCGCGGTTTGATGTGGAAATCCGTGGTTTTTGGCTCAAAATAAGGGCATTGCCTGTGGATAACCCTGTGGATACTGTGGAAAGCTTGCATAAAATCAAGGCGCGGATGAATACTCGCCTAACAGGTAAAAATCAAAATCGACCGACAAATCAATGAAAAAAAGTTGAATGATTAAAACATATCTGATATACTATATACAATGACAGAAATACGTTGGAGGTTGTATTATGGCGCTCAATTTGCTGGGATTCGACTTTGGCGCGTCAAGCGGACGCGCCATGCTGGGCGAGTATGACTCGGGAAAGCTCACAATAAGCGAAATACACAGATTTACTAACGACCCGGTAGAGTTAAATGGCACGCTGTATTGGGACGTGCAGCGCTTTGTGTACGAAATGAAGACGGCGCTTAACACCCTGGCTAAGAACGGCGTAAAGCTAGACGGAATAGGCATAGACACCTGGGGCGTGGACTTTGGACTGGTATGTGAAAATGGCTCCCTGGCGGGCATTCCGGTTCATTATCGCGACAAGCGCACTAACGGCGAGATGGACAGATGCTTTAAAGTGATGCCAAAGGAGACGATATTTGAAAAGACGGGCCTCGCCTTTATGTTCTTCAACACGCTGTATCAACTCACCGCCATGAAGCGCCTGGGCGATAAACAACTCGATATAGCCGACAAATTGCTTTTCATGCCCGACCTCCTCGCGTATTTTCTTACCGGAGAAATGGGCTGCGAGTACACCATAGCCTCCACAAGCCAGCTCATAGACCCCTATACCAGAAGCTGGTCGAAGGATATACTAAGCGCCTTCTCAATCGACGAGCGACTGTTCCCGCCGCTTCAGCAGCCCGGTACGCTCAGGGGGCTTCTCACTGAGCAGATAGCCAATGAAACCGGCATAGGCCGCGTTCCCGTCATCGCCGTAGCCGAACACGACACCGCCTCCGCCGTAGCCGCCATACCCGCGACAGATCCCGATTTCGCCTATATATCCTCGGGTACCTGGTCGCTGTTGGGAGCGGAGATACGTTCGCCCTTGTCGTCGGTTGAGGTTATGAAGGCCAATTACACCAACGAGGGAGGCATCGACGGAACCATAAGGCTGCTTAAGAACATAATGGGCCTTTGGATAATCAACGAGTGCAAGAGAGAGTGGGATCTCAGAAGCGACAAGGTCTCGTTCGCCGAGCTTGTGGAAATGGCGATGAAAGCCCAGCCCTTCTTAAGCGTAATAGACGTGGATGACGATACCTTTATCGATCCCGGCGACATGCCCAATCGCATCCGCGAGTATTGCAGGAAGACTAATCAGGCCGTCCCAGAGGGTCGCGGTCAGATAGCGCGCATAGTCTACGAGAGCCTCGCGCTTAAATACCGCTGGGGCGTGGAGCGCCTTGAAAAGGATCTTCTCAAAAAGCGCGTGAAGGTGCTTCATATCGTCGGAGGCGGAAGCAAAAACGAGCTTCTCAACCAGTTTACCGCCAACGCCATAAATCGCGACGTCATAGCGGGTCCGAGCGAAGGCACGGTCATAGGCAATCTTCTCGTACAGGCGATGGGCCTCGGCGCTATAAAGGATATGGCGCAGCTTCGACAGGCGGTAGCCAGATCCTTCCCGACCGTCGCGTATCATCCGCAGGGGGATGTCAGCGGATGGGATGAGGCCTACGAGCGGCTTTTAAAGCTGCTGTGACGATTCCCGGATCCCTCGAGCTGGCCTATATAGGCGACTGCGTCTACGACCTTTACGTGCGCTCGAGGCTGATAACAAAGGGCGAAAAGGTGCGCGATATGCATCTGCGGGCGATAAAACAGGTTTGCGCCCACGCGCAGTCCGAGGCGCTCAAGCGCATAAAGGACGAGTTGACCGGCGAAGAAGCCGCCGTCGTCAAACGCGCCCGCAATGCCCATCAGACGCCGCCAAAAAACGCGAGCATCGCCGAATATCACATGGCGACCGCGATAGAGGCTCTTATAGGGTATCTGTACCTGAACGGACAGGTAGACAGAATCGACGAGTTGATGAACAAGGCCCTCGACGGCCTTGACTAAGGAGAAGCATATGCCCGATTATAAGCGTCCTGATTTCAAAAAGGGACAGCCCCCGCGCAAATCCAACCCTTCAAAGTATCCGATACCGCCCGCCCAGGAGCGTCGCGCGGACGATAAGAAGCGTTATGCGGGAGATCCTCATTTCAACGCTGCGCCCAGAGGCGCGCAGCCGCAGTACGCGGATAAAAAGCGCTATCCCGCGCAGGGAAGGCATGACGACAAGCCGCGCTTTGAACAGCGTCCTCCGCGCGAGTATAAGGGAAGATTCGAAGACAAGCCGCGTCACGGCGACATGCCTCCGCGTCCGGACAGGCCGCCGCGCTTTGACGACAGGCCGCGTCCCGGAAAGCCGCCAATGCCCGCGGCTCCCGGAAGGCCCGCGTATCCCGACAGACCCGCGCCCCCGCGCCCGGACAGCCCGCAGCATCCGGGAGACAGACCCCCGCGATTTGAATATGACAAGCCCGTATGGGAAGCGGACGCTCAGGATAACCTCATAGCGGGGCGCAATCCCATACGCGAAGCTCTTAAATCGGGGAGGTCTTTTGAAAAGCTGCTTGTATCCGACGCGGAACTCACAGGCTCCGCGAGGGAGATACTCGCTCTCGCCCGCGAAAGAGGCGTGGTCGTGCAATACGTAGACCGCCGCAGGCTGGACGCGTTATACCCGAATCATCAGGGGATGATAGGCTATGTATCCGCCGCCGAGTATTCTTCGGTAGAGGATATATTCGACCTCGCGGGGGAGAGGGGAGAAGACCCGTTCATCGTGATACTCGACGGCGTGACCGACCCTCACAACCTTGGCGCGATCGCCCGAACCGCGGAATGCATCGGGGCGCACGGTATAATAATACCTTACAGGCGTTCGGTGGGACTTACTCCTTCCGCGGTAAAGGCGTCTGCCGGGGCGTTTAACTATATAAAGGTCGCCCGCGAGGTCAACCTCAACCGCGCTATAGAGCAGTTAAAGTCCCGCGGCGTATGGGTAACGGGATGCGTGATGGACGGACAGCCGCTCGACTCCTGTAATTTAAAAGGCCCCATGGCTCTTGTCATTGGAGCCGAGGAGGACGGAATATCGCGCCTCGTCAGGAATAATTGCGACCAGCTGGCGACTATACCCATGACGGGGCATATATCCTCGTTTAACGCCTCCGTAGCCGCGGGCATAATGCTTTACGAAATCGCCAGAGCCAGGCGAAGCTGAGAAAAAGGGGGAAGCGCTTTGAACGAAAAATACGATGAAATGAACGACGACGATGTAGTAGCCCTCGCTCAGCAATCCGACGGCGCTGCGCTCGAGTATCTGTTCAACAAGTATAAGAATTTCGTCAGAGGCCGCGCGCGCAGCTATTTCCTCATCGGCGCCGATCACGAGGATATCGTGCAGGAGGGAATGATAGGCCTTTATAAGGCTATACGCGATTATAAAAGCGACAGGCAAACGTCGTTTCACGCGTTTGCCGAGCTTTGCGTCACGCGACAGATCATAACCGCCATCAAGTCCGCGACCCGGCAAAAGCACATCCCCCTTAACAGCTATGTCTCCCTCAACCGCCCCATATACGACGGCGACAGCGACCACACTCTTTTGGACGTAATCACCGAAAACTGGGAATCCAACCCCGAACAGATGCTGATAAGCCGCGAGGACGTATCATCGATAGAGTCGAGGATGAGCGAAATGCTCTCGCCGCTCGAAAAGCGCGCGTTGTTGAGCTATCTGGAAGGGAAGAGCTATCAGGAGATTTCGCAGGACATAGGACGGCACGTAAAGGCCATAGACAACGCGCTTCAGCGCGTAAAGCGCAAACTGCAAAAATACCTCGAGGAAAAAGCCGAAAGCATGAACTGAGAATCGCGTAAGAGCACGCTGAGATTTACAACCGCTAAAAGCAATATCGCGACGCTCGAAAAACGGACGGACGCTTATCGCGCCCGCCCGTTTATAATTATTAGCGCCGTCATACCAGGTCATATATCTGCCACTCGTATTCGCTAAGCAGTCTTTGCGTAAGTATCGCTATGAAATAACCGTTACATGGCTTCGCCTCAAAAACGTTCATCCCCGACCGCGTTTTGTGGCGATTGTCCCAGGCGGTTGAAATCGCGCAGCGTATGGCCTTCTCAACCAGTTCGCTATCGGTGTTATAGCGGTTTGCTATAATCGGATAGACCTGCTTTGTCAGCATAAGCCTGCTCTGCTCCCGGTGCTTCACCGATATTTGCAGCGCCATTCGCAGATACCGATACCCGCTCACGTTCGCTTTTACGGCGTATTCGTTGAGCAGGCTGTTCGCGTGGATGTAAAACCGCCTGTTGGATCTTCTTGGCGTAGGAAGCTTCCTGGCCGGAGACTGGCTGACCATCTGTACCCTCTCGTACAAATCCGTCGGTTTTACGGGTTTGAGCATACAATAATCCACGCCCAGTTCCATCGTTTGCGTAATCATCTCGTCGGTCATCTCGTCCGCTATGAGTATTACGCGTATGCCGTCGCAACTCCTCCTCGCGCGTATTCCGGCTACGAACTCAAGTCCGTCGCCGTCGGGAAAGTCCGCGTCGATTATGAGAATGTTCGGCGCCATAGTAGCAAGCGTATTTTCAAAATCCGTTTGTGTAACGGCATGCTTTACCGCGTCTACGCCGTCGCATCCTTCAAGGTATTTCGCCAATGCCTCGCATATAGCGACGTTCGGATTCGCAATCAGCACGTTCGTCATAAAACCCCTCCAAATGCATCGCGATTGTCTAAGTAATATCAATGACATCGATTATACATGATTTAATCTCATATTGCAATACATTTGTAACTATTTGTGCCGAAAGAATTTTTGTCCAAAATATGGGCATATTTTATAAGCAGCCGGTGTCAATAGCATATGCCCCGCGATATCGCGGGGCATTGACGCGCAATTCAAATATAAACCTTACCCTCGACGGTTATTAAGGATCGGACGCTTATCGACAGGAATCGCACATCGCCTTTTTCGCATCTCGCGAACGCCTCGACGACACCTCCGGGCTGGGATATCGATACGCGGCTTTCCCCCTCGGATCTGGACAGGTACGCTGCGACGGCGGCTGAGCCTGAGCCGCAGGCGCCCTCCCACACGGCGGTGTCGGTGGATTTGACATATACGAAGGGCTTCATCTGCGCGTTCGCGTAAAACATAAGGCCGAAAGCGTCGCTATGTACGCGCCCCGCCAGATTGCGTATATCGTCCTTTGCAAAGCTCTCGCTCCACTGTCGAGGGACAATGACGTGGGATATGCCGGGAAGATGGACGACAGGCAGGGACTGTCCGCGTATTTCGATAATATCGAATACAGCCGGAAGCGGCATCGGAACGCGCGAAACATATCCCCCGTCCATGCTTCGCACTTTGGCGGGCAGGGGTAACGGACAACCCGAAACCTCTATGCCATAGGTTTTTTCAGTATCGCCGATCCCGTCGCGCCTGGCCAGATACGCGCAGGCCGCCATGGTCGCGTTGGCGCAGAACTCCCCGCCCATCATCTCAAGCCTTATCGCGGCATCGGAGCGTGTGGGCTTTACGAGAAAGCCCACCTGTTCGCCCGCAACGCTATCGTCTTTCATAACCGCTGCAGAAATTTCCGCGCGAAGGCGCGGCTCGACGGGGGATGTAATCAATATCGTCGTATTTCCCGCGGGACTTATCTTTACAAAATCCAGCTTCATTGCGAAAAGCGGCTGAGGAATTGAACGGTTCTGGCCTGACCGGGATGGTTTATCACGTCGTCGGGCTTGCCCTGCTCGACTATAAGCCCGTTGTCCATGAATATCACGTAGTCGGACACGTCGCGCGCGAACTGCATCTCGTGCGTGACTATAACCATGGTCATCTTCTCCCTGGCCAAATCGCGTATGACCCTAAGTATTTCGCCCGTCAATTCGGGGTCGAGCGCGGAAGTCGGCTCGTCGAAGAAGAGTATCTTGGGATTCATGGCGAGCGCGCGCGCTATGGATACGCGCTGCTGCTGGCCGCCGGAGAGCTGGTAGGGATAGGCGTCCACCTTGTCGGACAGTCCCATTTTGTCCAAAAGCGCGAGCGCCTCTTCCCTGACCTCTTTGGCGGGGCGATTTTGAACGAGTACGGGGGCTTCCATCAGGTTTTTCAAAACCGAATAGTGCGGAAACAGGTTAAAATTTTGGAATACCAGGCCGAAATTGTGCCTTATTTTGGCAAGCTCGGCGTTAGAGGCGTATATCGACCTGCCCGTTTCATCCTGCTTCGCGGCGTATTTGCCAAGATATATCAGGTCGCCTCCGTCCATGGTCTCCAAAAGCGTCGCGCAGCGCAAAAGCGTCGACTTTCCGGAACCTGAAGGGCCTATGATCGAAACGACCTGGCTTTCGTCTACCGACAGCGATATATCGTTTATGACCTCGAGGCCGTCGAAATGCTTTCGGCAATTGTTTATCTGCAAAATCTTCATTGTGCGGCCTCCTTAGCGGTAATAGCGCAGTTTGTTCTCGAGCGATTCCATGAGGAATGCCACGAGCGCGTTGCATATATAATAAAATACGCCGGCGATGACAAATGGCAAAAACGACGTTTGCGACGCGGCAATCTGTTTTGCGATTGAGAATACCTCCTGATAAGCGAGGGTGAAGGCCAACGAGGTGTCTTTGACGAGCGTCACGACCTCGTTTGTGACAGACGGCAATATGCGCTTTATGACCTGAGGAAGTATTATGCGCATGAATGTCTGAACCTTGGTATATCCAAGAACGTTCGCGGCTTCGTATTGTCCGACGGGCATGGACTCGACGCCGGAGCGGAATATCTCGGCGAAGTAGGCGGCGTAGTTGATGGTAAAGCCTATTATGACCGCGAAAAACCGGTAGCCAGATATGTTTATTCCGAAAAGGTAATAGGGGCCGAAATACACGGCGATCAGTTGAAGCATCAAGGGCGTTCCGCGCATTATTGAGATGTATACGCGAAATATGTTTTTGACGACCTTGTTCTTTGACATTCGCCCCAGAGACACCAGAACGCTGAGCGGAAGCGAAAATATAAGCGTTAAAAAGAATATGCCGCCCGCGCGCAGCATGCCTTCGCTCATCTTGGACAGCATAGTAGCAAACGACATAATTTATCCCCCAAATCACAAAATTTTGGCGGGTGCGTAGCACCCGCCTTATATATGTGTACGATTATTCGGCGGTCAGGCAGATGAAGTCGGACAGGCCGTATTTCTCGGCAAGTTCGGCATAGGTGCCGTCCGCGACCAGGGACATAAGCCCCTCGTTGAACTCGTCGCGAAGCGCGGTATCGTCTACCCTGAAGCCTACGCCGTACTGTTCGGTGGCCAGGGTTTCGTCGAGTATCACGAGATCCGCATAGGAATTTACATAGAACTGCGCGACGCCGATGTCGATGGCGATGGCGTCGATGGCGCCGGCCTGCAGCTCGGTGACGGCGGTGAGGTAGCTGTTGAACTGGGTGAGGTCGGCGAAGGTGTCGCGAATGGAGCTAAGCTCGCCCTCCAACAGTTCGAGGGCGGAAGTGGCGACCTGAACTCCCACTACCCTTCCGGCGAGGTCGGCGACGGTTGTTATTCCGGTATCGGCGCGGGTGAGGATCACCTGGCTGTTGTCCACATAAGGATAAGACCAGGCGTAATCGTCCTCGCGGCCGTTGATGGTGAAGCCCGACCAGATGCAGTCGCAGGCATAGGCGTTCAGTTCGAGATCCTTCGTATCCCAGTTGACCGCGTATTCGGAATAGGTCCAGCCGAGTTTTTCGCAAAGAGCCTTCGCCATCTCTATGTCATATCCCGTATAGCTGCCGTCGTCGCCCATGTAAGAATAGGGCGCGTAATCCGGGTCGAAGCCCACTATAAACGTGCGAGCATCCGCAAAGGCGCAAGCCGAAGTCAAAACGAGCATCGCGGCCAGTAATATGGCAGTAAATCTTTTCATAGGTAACATGCCTCCTGATATTCAATATGCTATTAGTTTATCACGCTAGTTGGATAAAGTAAAGCCCTTTTTTCGCTCGAACCGAGATTTAACGTCGGTACGGTTACTATTCACCCTTGTTTTACGAGACTATAGACGCCTTGCGATATTTCCGG
>JAUNBY010000359.1 GCA_030526935.1 Clostridia bacterium | reverse complement strand
CGGGCGGAGAGGTTCCCCCGTGAGGGTGTTGCGGCTCTTGGGTTGATGACATTGCTTTCGGGGGAGGATATACCGCTATGCGCGCGAATAATGTCGCTGGCGGACGTGCTTGACGCGCTTATCTCCAGGCGCGGCTATAAACCGGGCCTGCTCCTTCGAGCAGGCCCGGAATATAATACTCGCGCAGTCGGGCGAGCAGTTCGACTCGGCGGTTAACGCGCGGCCTGAACGCGCTTTATAACGCAATCGGTATATTCGCTGGTTGAGAGTTTGCCTCCAAGATCAGTAGTCGAAACGCCCTGTTCTATGAGCGAATATATGGCCTGTTCGATTCTTTCGGCGCATTTCGTCTCGCCCAGATGCCTTAGCATCATAGCGCCCGACAGCGTGAGCGCCGTGGGGTTGGCTATGTTCTTTCCGGCGATTTGCGGAGCGCTTCCGTGAACCGCTTCGAATATCGCCATGCCCGCGCCGATATTCGCGCTGGGAGCGAGGCCGGGTCCTCCCACCAGCCCGGCTGCGAGGTCGGAAACTATGTCTCCGTAGAGATTGGGCATGACCATAACGTCGAAGTCCGCCGGGTTCATGACAAGGCGCATGCAAAGCGCGTCGATTATCATATCGTCGAACTCTATGTCGGGGTATTCCATGGCTATCTGCCTTGCGACCGACAAAAACAGCCCGTCGGTCATCTTCATGATGTTCGCCTTATGAACGGCCGTGACCTTTTTGCGGCCGTTTTGCCTGGCGTAGTCGAAGGCAAAGCGGACTATGCGCTCGCTGCCCTTTCGGGTTATGACCTTTATGCTTTCGGCTACGTCGTCGTTTATCATGTGCTCGAGTCCGGCGTACAGGTCTTCGGTGTTCTCGCGGACTACCACGAGATTCACGTCTTCATATCTGGTCTTTACGCCGTTAAAGCTCTTGGCGGGCCTTAAATTGGCGTATAAATCGAGCTGCTTTCTCATTACGACGTTCAGAGATCTGAATCCTTCGCCTATGGGCGTGGTTATAGGCCCCTTGAGCGCGACGCCGCGGGAGCGTATCTGCTCTATGGTGGACGGCGAAAGGGCGCAGCCGAACTTTTCTATCTGTTCGGCTCCCGCTTCGCAGACTATCCAGTCGATTTCGACGCCGGAAGCCTCTATTATGCTTCTTGCGCTATGCGCGATTTCGGGACCTATGCCGTCTCCGGGTATAAGTACGACGCTGTATTTCATAATATCCGCTCCTTAAAACAGGTTCATTTCCTTGCCCGCCTGAATCATTTCGTCCGTGCCTATTATCGTCTCGCGTCCCGCGTCATACTGAGCGTCTACCCAGGACTTGAGCTTTACTACGCGCTCGTCGCGCTTATCCAGAGGCTTGTCGAGCTTGAGATAGCTTCCAAGCCATACGGCGATTCCCGCAAAGCCCGAGGTGCTGGTGATGGAAACCGACGGAGGGCTTTTGAGTATCTTTCCGGTGTCGAAAATATTGTATATCTCCTCGTCCTTGAGCATGCCGTCGGCGTGAATGCCGGCGCGGGTCATGTTGAAGTCGCGGCCTATGAAGGGCATTTTATCCCAGACCTCAAAGCCTATCTCCTTTTCGTAGTAATCGGCTATATCGCGTATGACGGTCGTATCCATTCCGTCGAGGGTTCCTCGAAGCTGGGCGTATTCTATGACCATGGCCTCAAGGGGCGTATTTCCTGTGCGCTCGCCTATTCCGAGCAAAGAGCAGTTGACCGCCGACGCGCCGTAGAGCCACGCGGTCGCGGAATTGACAACCGACTTGTAAAAGTCGTTGTGCCCGTGCCATTCAATAAGCTCTGACGGAAAGCCTCCGTAGACGTTGAGGCCGTAGATTATGCCGGGGACGCTTCGGGGCATCGACGCTCCGGGATAGGGCACGCCGTAGCCCATGGTGTCGCAGGCGCGAATCTTTATCGGAATGTCGCTGTCCTGCATGAGCATGCTCAACTGCGTCGCGAACGGGGCAACGAAGCCGTAAAAGTCGGCGCGCGTTATGTCCTCGAGATGGCAGCGCGGATGAATGCCCGCGTTGAGCGCCTCCTTGACGACGCCCAGGTATTTATCCATGGCCTGTTTGCGAGTCAATTTGAGCTTTTTGAATATATGATAATCCGAACAGCTCACCAAAATGCCGCATTCTCTCATGCCCATGCGCTTGGCGAGCGCGAAATCCTCTTTATTCGCCCTTATCCACCCCGTGATCTCGGGATATTCAAATCCAAGCTCGCGGCATTTCTCGACGGCTTTCTGATCGGTTTCGTTGTAGAGGAAAAACTCGCACTGGCGTATCTTCCCCTGGGGGCCGCCAAGCTTCGACATAAGCGTATATAAATCGACTATCTGCTTTACCGTGTACGGGGCGCGGCTTTGCTGGCCGTCCCTGAAAGTCGTGTCGGTAATCCAGATTTCGTCCGGCGGGTTTAACGGCGTCAGGCGCTGATTGAACGTACACTTTGGTATCTCGCCATACTTGAACATATCCCTGTAGAGCACCGGCTGTGCGACGTCCTGCAGCGAATACTTGTATTCGCACTCCATCAGCACGTTTTTTTTGTGGCTGAACTCGATCAAATCATTTCACTCCTTGCCGCGCGGTTTTAAAATACATGATATGACGCCCTCGCCGATAAGTCAATGGAGTTAGTGTAAATTTGCGATATTTTACATCGGAAGTTGCATTTTTGAGCGAACTGAACGTCAATATGAGCGATAAATGCATAATTTGAAGAGGCGCATTTCAATGAAGGGGTATGGCGATGAAAATCGCAGGAGAAAAAGGCTCGCGTTTTTGTCCTCCCCCCCTTTTCAGGCGGATGCGGCTGTGATATAATGGATTTAGAGACGGCGGCGGGTCGCCCGGGCGACGCGAAGCTTACAGGAGGCGCGACATGAAGGGAAAGATGAACGTTCAGAATTTTTACGAGCCGCTTGTGATGAAATACGAGCGGCATGACATCCCGCAGATTTCGGACAACGAGGTGCTGATAAAGGTAATGGCCTGTTCCATATGCGGGAGCGACGTTTCTTATTATTACGGGCACAGTCCGCTCGGAACCCCTGACGGAAAGGGGCCTTTGTACTTAGGCCACGAGATAAGCGGTGTCGTCGCCGAAACGGGCGCGATCGCCGCGGGAGCCGGACTTTTCAGAGAAGGCGACCACGTTGCGGTCAACCCCGTGCAGCAGTGCAACGCCTGCGAATACTGCATGCGCGGCGAGTTCAACGTATGCCCCAACAGCGAGGTTATAGGCGTGTCCGTCAACGGCGGCTTCGCGCAGTACGTA
>JAUNBY010000016.1 GCA_030526935.1 Clostridia bacterium | reverse complement strand
CATCGCCGAAAAGCTCAAAGAGGTCATACCGCGCCAGCTTTTCGAAATACCCATACAGGCGGCCATAGGCGGCAAGGTCATAGCCCGCGAGACGGTCAAGGCGCTCAGGAAGGACGTCCTCGCCAAGTGCTACGGCGGCGACATAACCAGAAAGAAGAAGCTTCTCGAAAAGCAAAAGGAAGGCAAGAAGCGCATGCGCCAGGTCGGAAGCGTAGAGGTGCCGAGCGAGGCGTTCATGGCGGTATTGAAGATGGATTAGGGCGTACAACACGCTCTGGGGAGGATGCGTATGTTCACGGCGGACGCTCATTGCGATACGCTTTACGCCATTTCGGTCAGCCACAAGCCGGCCGAAGAAATCGCGGTAACTTACGAAAGGCTCGAAAAAGGCAACGTGGGACTGCAGACGTTCGCCCTGTTCGCGGGGACGAGGGATCAGCCGGGAACGCCCAAAAGCAGGGTAGAGGATATGCTCAGGGCTTCAAAGGCTCTCAAAGTCCCGCTCATTCGGTCAAAGCTTCCGCAAACGCCGCCCGAATCTCCCGCCGGCGTGCTGTCCGTCGAGGGCGGGGAGGCGCTCGGCGGCGATATAAACGAGTTGTTTGCCCTCGCCCGCGAGGGCGTAAGGATGATAGCGCTTTGCTGGAACTATGAAAACGAGATAGGCTTCCCCGGCGTACTTTCGTCGAACGAACCTCTCAAGGGATTTGGACGCGAGCTGATTTCAGAGATGGATAAACTCGGCATACTCACCGACGTATCCCATCTGAACGACGCGGGTTTCTTCGACGCCGCCGCGCGGACGAAGCTGCCGCTCGTCGCGAGCCATTCGAATCTTAGAAGCATAACAAATGCTTCGCGTAACCTTACGCCCGAACAGGTGAAGGTTATAGTGGAAAAACGAGGATTTATAGGCGTCAACTTCTATTCAAAGTTCCTGGCTTCGGGAAGGCGGGCGACGCTCGACGACGTTATAAGGCATATAGACGGAATGTGCGAATTGGGGGCCTGCGATAATCTGGGTTTTGGCAGCGACTTCGACGGCATAGACGAATGGCCGGAGGGCCTTGATAATCCCTCGCGCTTCCCCGTGCTCATAGACCTTCTGGCTAAGCGCGGATATACCCAAAAGCAGCTGGAAGGCTTTGCCGGAATGAATCTTTGGCGGGTATATAAGGACGCTAATTTCGGGTAATGTTCGTATTTCAATGCCATAATTAATCAGATTATAGCTATTCATACGTTTTAATCGACGCGGCGCGCGCTTATAATATAGACGTAAGCGCGCGTCGCTTTTTTAATGTTCGTTTTTTGGGGGAGGGCGAGTATATGCCAAAAATAGCCATCGTCATGGGGAGCGCAAGCGATTTAGACGTCATGAAGCGCGCTATAGACGCGCTCGACAGGTTTGGCGTCGAACGCGAGGTAAGGGTATTGTCCGCTCACCGCACGCCGGACGCGGCGCGCGAATTCGTCAAAACTGCGCAAGAGCGCGGCGTCAGGGCGTTCATCGCCGGGGCGGGAAAAGCCGCTCATCTCGCGGGGGCTATAGCCGCGCAGACTATACTTCCGGTGATAGGCGTACCGCTCAAATCGAGCGCGCTTGACGGACTGGACGCCCTTTTATCGACGGTTCAGATGCCCGCCGGTATGCCCGTGGCGACGGTCGCCATAGACGGGGCCGAAAACGCGGCGCTGCTGGCGGTGCAGATATTGGCGTGTACGGACGCGGCTTTGGCTGAAAAGTACGAAAAATACCGGCAGGACATGACGAAAAAGGTTCTTGAAAAGGATATGGAAATAGGAGGAGCTTTTAATGGATAAGCTTGAAATGCTTTACGAGGGAAAGGCCAAGAAGGTATATAAAACGAGCGATCCGGACAAGTACATAGTCGATTATAAGGACGACGCGACCGCCTTTAACGGGCTTAAAAAGGGAACCATCACCGGCAAGGGCGTCATCAACAACCGCGTCACCAACCACCTTATGAAGCTTCTCGAAGGGCATGGAATACCAACGCATTTTATAAGCCAGTTGTCTCAGCGCGAAACGCTCGTCAAGAAGGTCGGGATACTGCCTCTTGAGGTCATAGTCAGAAACGTCGCGGCGGGATCGCTAGCCAAGCGCCTGGGTCTTGAAGAGGGCACGAGAATGAAAAAAACCGTGCTAGAATTCTGCTACAAGTGCGACGCGCTCGACGACCCGATGGTGAACCGCTATCACATACTCGCCATGGAGTACGCCGACGAGGAGCAGCTCGACAAGATTTGCGAGTATTCGCTCAAAATAAACGACATTTTAAGCCAGTACCTGAAAGACGTCGGAATCGAGCTTATCGACTTCAAACTTGAATACGGCGTGACGGACGACGGAGAACTGGTTCTTGCGGACGAAATCTCGCCCGATACCTGCCGCTTCTGGGATATAAAGACGCATGAAAAGCTCGATAAGGATCGCTTCCGCCGCGACATGGGCGGCGTAGAGGACGCATATAAGGAAATTCTTTTCCGTCTTATGGGGGAAGCATGAAAAACGAAATTCACGAGGAATGCGGCGTCTTCGGCATCTACAGCCCCGACGGAATAGACGTCGCTTCCGCCTGTTATTACGGGCTTTACGCCCTTCAGCACAGGGGCCAGGAGAGTTGCGGCATAGCCGTTAACGACAAGGGCGTCATACACTGCTATAAAAACGTGGGGCTTGTCAACGAAGTCTTCACAAAGGAAGCCATGTCGGAAATCGGAACAGGATGCATGGCGATAGCCCACGCCCGCTACGGCACCGCCGGAACATATCCAAGGCGGAACGCCCAGCCGCTCGTGGTAAACCATATAAAGGGAACGATGGCGCTCGCTCACAACGGAGCGTTGACCAACGCCACGGAATTGAGGGAAAAGCTCGAACTGGGCGGATCCATATTTCACACAACCAGCGATACCGAGGTCATAACCCACGAAATCATACAGGCCAGGCTCACCTCCGCCTCTATAGAGGAAGCCGTAAGCCGCATGATGGACGTGGTGGAAGGCGCTTATTCGCTGGTTATAATGTCGCCTAAAAAACTGATAGCGGTAAGGGACAAATACGGCTTCAGGCCGCTTTGCATGGGGACTATAGGACAAAGCACCGTATTCGCCTCCGAATCATGCGCCCTTGACTCCATAGGCGCAACGTTCGTTCGCGACATAAAGCCCGGCGAGATAGTGATAGTCGATAAAAACGGCGTGAGAAGCGATGAAAGCCACGTGGGTATCCGCCCCAAATCATCGTGCGTATTTGAGTATATCTATTTTGCCAGACCCGATTCCGTCATAGACGGTTCGAGCGTACATATAGCGCGCCAGAGAGCCGGAAGCTTCCTGGCCCTTGAGCATCCCGTTCACGCGGATGTTGTAGTGGGGGTTCCGGATTCCGGAATAGACGCGGCCGTGGGATACGCCAGACAGTCAGGCATACCCTACGGCATAGGCTTTATCAAGAATAAATACATCGGCAGGACGTTCATCCAGCCGGTACAGGCAGACCGCGAGGACAAGGTGCGTATAAAGCTGAACCCTGTCTCCGCGGTCGTTTCGGGAAAGCGCGTGGTGCTGGTAGACGATTCGATCGTAAGGGGAACGACGAGCGCCATAATCGTAAAGCTTTTGAGGGACGCGGGCGCCGCGGAGGTTCACGTCAGAATTTCCTGCCCGCCCTTCACCCACCCATGCTACTTCGGAACCGACATAGACAGCTGCGACAGGCTCATCGCCTGCCGTCACACGCTCGACGAGATACGCGATATAATCGGCGCGGATTCCCTGGGCTTTTTAAGCTGCGAGAACGTCAGGCACCTGTGCGACAACACCACGGGCTTTTGCGACGGCTGCTTTACGGGAGACTATCCATGCCCCCCGCCCGAGCACCCGGAGAAAAACCGCTTTGAGCGCAAGATAATGGAGGACGACATATGATAAGCCACAGCGATTCCTACCGCGAAAGCGGAGTGGATATTACGGCGGGATATAAAGCGGTGGAGCTTATGAAAGGACATGTCGCCAGGACTATGACGCTGGGCGTAGTGTCGGGCATTGGCGGCTTTGGCGGGCTTTTCGAGCCTGATTTGACGGGGATAAAAAACCCCGTGCTGGTGAGCGGAACCGACGGCGTGGGCACAAAACTCAAAATCGCCTTTCTCACGGGAATACACAACACCGTGGGCATTGACTGCGTAGCCATGTGCGTAAACGACGTAATATGCTCCGGCGCGAGGCCGCTGTTTTTCCTCGACTATATAGCGCTGGGCAAGAACATCCCCGAAAAGGTCGCCTCCATAGTCGAAGGCGTGTCTAAGGGATGCGTCGACGCCGGATGCGCCCTTATTGGCGGCGAGACCGCCGAAATGCCCGGCTTCTACGCCGCGGACGAATACGACCTCGCGGGCTTCTGCGTGGGACTCGTCGATAAAAGCCGCATACTCGACCGGGATAAAGTGTCCCCCGGCGACGCCGTCATAGCCCTCAAGTCCTCGGGGCTTCACTCGAACGGCTTTTCCCTCGTAAGGAAGGTCTTCGACGTGGAAAATATCAACCTCGACGCCTATGTGGAAGAACTGGGCGAGTCGATAGGCGCGGCGCTTCTGCGCCCGACGAGGATATACGTAAAGCCCGTTTTAGAGCTTATAGACGCCGTGAACGTGAAGTCCATAGCCAATATAACGGGCGGAGGCTTCTTTGAAAACATACCGCGCGCGCTCCCCGAGGGGCTTACGGCGCGCATTGACAAAGGCGCCCTGATAACGCCTCCCATATTCGACCTTTTGAGAAAAGCCGGCGAGATACCCGAGCGCGATATGTTCAACACCTTTAATATGGGCGTGGGAATGGTCGCGATAGTGGATAAGGCCGATTGCGACAAGGCGCTCGAGGTTTTGGGAGATTTGGCCTATCGTATAGGCTCCGTCGTGGAAGGCTCCGAAAGGGTGCTTCTCGTATGAAAGCCAGAGTAGCGGTATTGGTATCCGGCGGCGGAACCAATTTGCAGGCCATACTCGACGCTCAGAAGGCCGGCGGCATAACCTCGGGCGACGTGATCTTAGTCGTGTCAAACGTAAGGTCGGCTTACGCCCTCACGAGGGCAAAAAACGCGGGCGTCGAAGCCATAGTGTGCGAAAGGGGCAGGGGAGAGTCAAGATTCGACTTTGAGGGGCGGCTTTTGAGCATACTTCAAAGCAGAAATATCGACGTGATAGTCCTGGCGGGCTTTATGGTCATACTCTCGAAGGAGTTCGTAAGCCTGTACCCGGACAGGATAATAAACGTCCATCCGTCCCTTATACCGTCATTCTGCGGCAAGGGCTATTACGGGCTGAAGGTTCACGAGGCGGCTCTTGAATACGGAGTAAAGGTTACGGGCGCGACCGTTCATATGGTCAACGAGATCCCCGACGCGGGGAGGATACTCTACCAGAAAGCCGTAGAGGTTAAGGAAGGCGACACTGCTGAAATTCTTCAAAAGCGCGTTATGGTCGAAGCCGAATGGATATTGCTGCCAAGGGCGGTAGAGGATATCTCAAGGCGCGTGTTGAACGAAAAGGGGGAAATATGATGATAATGTCCATACCTGAAGCCGTCGGCCGCACCCGTTACCCCGGAAGGGGCATAATCGTCGCCAAATCGGGGCGGAAGCTGTTCATGGCGTATTTCATAATGGGAAGAAGCGAGAACAGCAGAAACCGCGTGTTCGAATTTACGGATGACGGCATTAGAACGAAGGCCTTTGTAGCAAAGCTCATGGAGGATCCAAGCCTCGTCATATACAATCCCGTGCGCGAAACGAACCAGAGTATCATTATCACAAACGGCGACCAGACGGATACGATATACGAATTCCTGAAAAACGGCAAGTCCTTTTACGAGGCGCTTGAAAAGCGCTCATTCGAGCCAGACGAGCCTAATTTTACCCCGAGGATAAGCGCCCTGATAGACGGCGAGAAAATCACGCTCAGCGTAATACGGTCAATAGACAATGCGGGCGAAAGATCGCTCAGATCGTTTTATAATTACGATAATCTCGTTGACGGAGAAGGGTATTTCATACATACCTATTCGGACTGCTCGCCCATGCTGACACCGTTTGAGGGCGAACCCGAGAGGCTTTACTTCAAAGGAGATTTCTTCGACTTTTACAGCCGGATATGGGATAACCTCGACTTCAACAACCGCATATCCCTCTGGGTGCGCGAGATAGATACATTGACCGGAAAGTCGCGCGAGGCGATCGCCAATGTCAACACCGGAGAATTTACCATGCGCAACAAGGAGGACGAGTGATATGAGCGAGATCATCCTTAAATACGGCTGCAACCCCAATCAGACGGACGCAAAAATCGAAACTGAGGGCGAAATGCCCTTGAAGGTGCTCTGCGGCCGGCCCGGTTATATAAATTTTCTCGACGCGCTCAACGGCTGGCAACTCGTAAGCGACATTAAAAGGGCGACGGGACTTCCCGCCGCGACGTCGTTTAAACACGTAAGCCCCGCTGGAGCCGCGGTCGGCCTGCCGCTGGACGACGCGGCGCGAAGGGCGTGTTTCATAAATCCCAAGGTGGAACTTTCGCCTCTGGCCTGCGCTTACGCGAGGGCGAGGGGAGCCGACAGGATGTCATCATTCGGCGACTTTATAGCCCTGAGCGACGTTTGCGACGAGGCGACGGCGAGGATAATATCCCCCGAGGTTTCAGACGGCGTAATAGCCCCGGGCTACGACGCGGCGGCTCTCGAAATACTCTCAAAAAAGCGCAGGGGCGCGTATAACGTCATTCAAATAGACCCCGATTACATACCCGCCGAAACAGAAAAAAAGACCTGCTTCGGCATAACCTTCACGCAGCGTAGAAACGACTGCGTCATAGACGAATCCCTTTTGCGTAACATACCTACTCAAAATAAAGAACTTCCACAATCAGCCGCGCGCGATTTGCTTATTTCCCTTATAACGCTTAAATATACCCAGTCAAATTCCGTTTGCTATGCCTTTGGCGGGCAGGCGATAGGCGTAGGCGCGGGGCAGCAATCGCGCATACACTGCACGAGGCTGGCGGGCGACAAGTCGCGGATATGGCACCTGAGGCGGCATCCAAAGACTTTATCGCTTGAGTTTTTGCCGGATATACCCCGCCCTGAGCGCGATAACGCCATAGATTTGTACCTCTCAAACGACTGTGAAAAGATTTTGGATGATTGGCAGAGCGTTTTCGCCGTTCGCCCGGATATTATAACGCCCGACGAGAAAAGGCAATACCTCTCGTCGATAAGCGGGGTATCCCTTGGAAGCGACGCCTTTTTCCCGTTCGGCGACAATATTGAAACCGCCAGGCAAAACGGCGTAAGCTACGTAGCCCAGCCGGGCGGCTCCATACGCGACGATAACGTAATCGCCGTCTGCGATAAATATGGCATGGTGATGGCGTTTACGGGGCTTAGGCTTTTCCACCACTGATACTTATAACGATTTGATACCGGGGGGAATGTCATGAATATAATGGTAATCGGCTCGGGAGGACGCGAGCACGCGCTCGTAAAGGCGATAAAGAAAAACCCTCTCGCCGAAAAAATATACGCTTTGCCGGGCAACGGCGGAATGTCGCTCGATTGCGAATGCGTGAACATTAAGGCGACGGATCTGGATTCCATAGTCGATTTTGCCATAGGGCATAAAATCGACTTCGCCGTAGTAGCTCCCGACGACCCGCTGGCGCTGGGTCTCGTGGACAGGCTTCACGACGCCGGAATAAAGTGCTTCGGCCCCACCGCGAAGGCCGCGAGGATAGAGGCGAGCAAGGTCTTCGCCAAGGAGCTTATGAAGGAATACTCCATACCCACGGCGCGCTACGAAACGTTCTGCGACCCTGAAAAGGCCATGGAGTATATCGACTCGCAATGCGCCGGTAAAGCGGCAAACGCCTGTTCGCTCGTGGTAAAGGCCGACGGGCTGGCGCTTGGCAAGGGCGTTATAATCTGCGCCACGCGCGAGGAAGCGAAGAAGGCCATAAAGGACATAATGATAGACCGTGCCTTTGGCAAAAGCGGCGAGCGCGTAGTCATAGAGGAATACCTCGAAGGCCCCGAGGTGTCGATATTGGCATTCACCGACGGTGAAACCGTCGTTCCTCTCGTTTCGTCAATGGATCACAAAAGGGCGCTGGATGAGGATAAGGGGCTCAATACCGGAGGCATGGGCGCGGTCGCGCCAAACCCTTACTACACCGAAGAAATTGCCGAAATCTGCATGAGGGATATATTCATGCCGACGATAAGAGCCATGAACGCGCGCGGAGCGACGTTCAGGGGGTGCCTTTATTTCGGCCTCATGCTCACGAAGGACGGCCCCCGCGTCATAGAGTACAACTGCCGCTTCGGAGATCCCGAAACGCAGGTGGTGTTGCCGCTTTTGAAAAGCGACCTTCTCGATATAATGATGGCCGTCGAGGATTCAAGGCTCAAAGACATTGAGGTCGAAATGAGCCGCGAATGCGCCTGCTGCGTCATAAAGGCGAGCGCGGGCTATCCCGAGGCATATGAGAAGGGAAAACTCATTGAAATCGGCGATACCGGCGAAGCTCTGGTATTCCACAGCGGCACGAGGCTTGAAAACGGACGCTTTTACACGAACGGCGGGCGCGTTATCGGCGTTACCGCGACGGCCGCGACGCTGGGCGACGCGGTAAAATCGGCCTATGAAGCCATAGATAAAATCAGCTTCGACGGGGCGTTTTGCAGGCGCGATATAGGCGCTAAGGCTTTGAAAGCAAAGGGGCGGCAGGAGGGTCTATGGTATTAAGAGTTTACGTTGAAAAGAAAAGCGGATTCGATCACGAGGCGCGTTCGCTATTGACCGAAGCGCGCGATTTTCTGGGCGTCAAGGGTTTAAAGTCGCTCAGGATAATTAACCGCTACGACGTGGAAGGCATAACGAAGGAACTGTTCGACGAGTGCGTATCGAGGGTGTTTTCGGAACCCGCGCTCGACGATACGTATGAGCATATGCCCGACGCTAACGCAGCCGTAGTGTTCGCCTGCGAGTATCTGCCCGGACAGTACGACCAGAGGGCGGATTCGGCGGCGCAATCGGTGGAACTCATAGCCCGCTGCGCGCGCCCCGCCGTCAAGACGGCTCAGGTGTTCATGCTCTACGGAGATATATCGAACGCGGACGTCGAAGCGGTAAAGCGCCACGTCATAAACCCCGTCGAGAAGCGCGAGGCGTCGCTTGAGAGGGTCGATACTCTGAATATTCCCTACGACGCGCCCAGGGCGGTTCCTGTCGTGGATGGACTTATAGAGTCTGATGACGAGGCTATGGGCAGCTTCATAGATAAATACGCCCTGGCCATGGATGTCAACGATATTAAATTCTGCCGCGACTATTTCAGAGGCGAGGGACGCAATCCAACGCTGGCTGAATTGCGGGTCATAGACACCTACTGGTCGGACCATTGCCGCCACACGACATTCTTGACGCGCATAGACGACGTGGTCATAGAGGATGAGCGCGTAAAAAAGGCGTATGACCGGTATATAGCGGTTCGCGAAGAGCTCGGGCGCGGCGACAGGGCGGTAACCCTGATGGATATGGCGACAATAGGCGCCAAGGCGCTCAAGGAAGCCGGAAAGCTCAACGACCTCGACGAATCCGACGAGATAAACGCCTGCACCATAAAATTCGAAGCGACGATCGACGGCGAAAAGCAGGATTGGCTTATACTGTTTAAAAACGAGACCCACAACCACCCGACCGAAATAGAACCCTTTGGCGGCGCGGCGACCTGTATAGGCGGAGCCATACGCGATCCGCTTTCGGGGCGCGCCTATGTCTATCAGGCGATGCGCGTCACCGGCGCGGGGGATCCCACGCGCCCCATGAGCGAAACCCTTCCCGGAAAGCTTCCCCAAAGGCAGATAGTGACTACGGCGGCGGCGGGTTATTCGTCCTACGGCAATCAGATAGGACTTGCGACGGGCCTTGTCGACGAGGTATACCATCCGGGATATATAGCCAAACGCATGGAGATAGGCGCGGTAATAGGCGCGGCCAGGGCTTCGAGCGTAAGGCGCGAGGTTCCCGCGCCGGGCGATGTGATCGTTCTTCTGGGCGGGCGAACGGGACGCGACGGCTGCGGAGGGGCGACGGGTTCGAGCAAGTCCCACACCCTCAAATCCCTCGAGCGCTGTTCGGCTGAGGTGCAAAAGGGCAACGCTCCGGAAGAGCGCAAGCTTCAGAGGCTTTTCCGAAACGCCGAGGCGTCGAGGCTCATAAAGAGGTGCAATGATTTTGGCGCGGGCGGCGTTTCGGTCGCCATAGGCGAAATTGCCGACGGCCTTATGATAGACCTCGACCGCGTCCCCTGCAAATACGAGGGACTTGACGGGATAGAGCTTGCCATATCCGAATCGCAGGAGCGAATGGCCGTGGCGCTCGACGCGTCAGATGTCGGCAGATTTCTTGAACTGGCGCACATGGAAAACCTCGAGGCGACGGTAGTTGCCAATGTGGTCGAGAATCCGCGGATGACTATGAAGTGGCGCGGGGACGTGATAGTAGATATATCGCGCGAATTTCTAAATTCCAACGGAGCCGAGCGTCGCGCGAGAGCATTGGTAAAGCCCATGGGCGATTACGATAGGCCGAACGCCGAGAGCATGAGAAAGGCTCTGGAAGACGTGGCGAAGGACCTCAACACCTGCTCCAAGCGCGGGCTGTCGGAGCGCTTCGATTCCACAAACGGCGCTTCGAGCCTGCTTATGCCCTTTGGAGGCCGCAGACAGCTCACTCCCGCGCAGGCTATGGCCTCGCTTCTTCCGGTCGGCGCGGCGGACTGCGACAGCTGCACGATAATGTCCTATGGCTTCAATCCCTTCGTGTCTTCGGCAAACCCGTACAAGGGAGCGTACCTGGCCTGCGTGGATTCGGTCGCGAAGCTCGTAGCCACCGGAGCGGGGCGCGACAACATACACTTCACATTTCAGGAATACTTCGAGAGGATGACGGGCGAGCGCGAAAAATGGGGCGTTCCCCTGGCGGCGCTTCTGGGAGCTTTCGACGCGCAGATGGATCTGGGCATAGCCTCCATAGGCGGCAAGGACTCCATGAGCGGCTCGTTTGAGGATATCCACGTGCCGCCGACGCTCGTTTCGTTCGCGGTGGGGCTTTGCAAGCCGGGGGACATAGTGTCCAACGAATTTAAATGCCCCGGCTCGCGAGTCGGCGTTATAACGCCCGAGCTTGACGCGAACGGCATTCCCGTGCCAAAGAGCCTGCTGGAACTTTTCGATTATGTCACAAACGGACTTAAAAACGGCGATATAGTCTCCGCCTGGGCTATAGGCGCGGGCGGAGCTATCGAGGGCATATTCAAGATGGCGCTGGGCAACAGAATAGGCGTATCCATCGACATAGGCGTATCCCTTGACGAGCTTACCCGCCTCAATTACGGCGGCTTCGTAGTCGAATACAAGGCAGACGGCCCCAATAGCATCGCAACCACCATCAGGGACTACTCCATAGGCGGCGTGGCGCTAGGCCCCATAGAGGACGCTTACGAAAACCGTCTCGAGGGCGTATATCCCGCGAAGGTTTCAAACGAGTACGCCAAGCCCGAGTCGTTCATAAGCCTCAAGCGAGGTTCGCGACACGCCGGGGCGCTCATCGCGCGGCCGCGCGTACTGATACCCGTATTTCCCGGAACCAATTGTGAATACGACACCGAGCGCGCCTTTGAGATTGCTGGGGCGAGATGCTCGACGTTTGTGGTCAACAACCTGACCCCGGATGACGTATCCCAGTCGGTTCTCAGCTTTTCGCGGCGGCTCGACGAAAGCCAGATACTGTTCATACCCGGAGGATTTTCGGGCGGCGATGAACCTGACGGCTCGGCAAAGTTCATAATGGCCTTTATGTCAAATCCCCTCATAAAGGACAAAATACAGGCTCTCCTCGACCGCGACGGGCTTATAGGCGGCATATGCAACGGCTTCCAGGCGCTTATAAAGCTGGGACTTGTGCCTTACGGAGAGTTCAGAACTCAGACCTCGCAGTCGCCGACGCTCACCTATAACGACATAGGCCGCCACCAGTCGCGGCTTGTGAGGACGCGCGTATGCTCCAAGCTCTCCCCGTGGCTTATGTACGCGGACGTGGGCGAGGTGTACACCGCCCCCGTATCTCACGGAGAAGGGCGCTTCACCGCCAGCGGCGTCACAATAGCCGCGCTCGCCGCAAACGGGCAGATAGCCACGCAATACGTCGATGAAGCCGGAAACCCCACAATGGACGTCATCGACAATCCCAACGGCTCCATAATGGCCATAGAGGGCATAACCTCGCCGGACGGGCGCGTATTCGGCAAGATGGCGCACAGCGAACGCGTGGGCAAGCGCCTTTACCGCAATGTTCCCGGGAATTACGATATGGGTATGTTCCGCGCGGCGGTAGATTATTACGAGTAATTGGCAAAAGTTTCCAGGGAATCAGGTGGTAATTCCCAGAGTAAGCGGCGCTTGGAAAGAAGCGCCGTTATATTTTGCCATTAGTGGGACACAAATGCTGCTATTGGAATGATTTACCACCAATTTACTGGAAACCATAAGCTGCCACGGGAGGTCTAATGTGCATACCAAAACAAAGGAGGAACCCTTATGAAAAGGAAACTGGTTGCACTACTGCTCATCGTGTCGTTAATTGGCATCGCGCCCATGGCGCTTGCCGCCCGAACCGCCTATGTCGATCTTCCGAGCAACTACACGGCTTTGAACGTCCGTTCAGGCCCCGGAACAAACTACTCGGTATCCGGATGGGTCGTCGAAGGCGACGAGATTGAAATTCTCAAAGAAGGCTCCACGTGGACGAAGATACGCGTTGTGCGCTCGGGAAAATCGGGCTACATCAAAAACGCCTATATCGACGGCTCGTCGGGCGGCTCAAGCCAGCCCTCGCAGCCCTCGACGCCCTCAACGAGCGGAAGCGCGACCGCCGGTCGCGTGACGGGAAACGGCGTCAACCTTCGCAAGGGCGCCGGTTCATCGTATGCTAAAGTAGCCACTCTCTCGCGCGGGACAAAGCTCATGGTCTGGACGTCGTCCGGCAACTGGGCCTACGTCTCCACGCTTTCCGGAACCTCGGGCTGGATGTCCAAGACCTACATCGCCACGGGCTATACCACAACGACAAACGCCCGCGTCAACTTCCGCGAGTCGATAAACGGCGCGGTCATACGCACCCTCAATTCGGGCGAATCGGTCACGGTTCACTCCATGACCGGAGCGTGGTCTAAGGTGACGGTCGGCAATACCACGGGCTACATCTATACCAGATATCTTAACTAACCCCAGTCACGCGCAAAACCCCGGGTACTGCATCCCCGGGGTTTTTACGCGGTTAACGATATATTGTTGTGATGCCAAATACAAAAACGATCGATACTATCCGCGAGGTTCTGCGCGATGACGAGCTTAGCGTATGGTCGAACAGTCGCTGTTCAACGTGCGGATGCTCGTTCAGTCGAAAGGGAGAGGGAAGAACGCGAGCGGGTTATGCACAGAGTGATGGACAATGCTCTGAACGACGAAAGGTCGATTATTAAGAAAGTGTTTCTTCCAAAAGCGAATTCATAAGGTCAGCGAGCGCGTCGTTGACGTATCCGGTCTTATAAACGAGCCTGCCGCCGCCGTAACCGCCGTTTACGCGGGCGTCGTCGTCGAGAACATAGCCGTTATAGGCTTCCTCCTGCGTCCAGGTGTGATTGACGACTATGGTGTTTTCGATAATCGAGTTTTCCTTCATGTACATGCCGATTGAGGTGTACAATTCCGCCGGACTTCCGACAAAGGCTATATCGCCTATGCGCAGAACCTTCAGATGAAGCGCGAATTCCGCTTCTTCCGAGCCTTCTTCGTTGGGGATGGAGGTAATGCCTTCGGCGAAAGCTACGTCATCGGCTGCAACGGGCGCAATGCTCTCGATGGCGGTGAGTATATCGGCGTAATGAATGTTGGCGAGGTATTCCATGATTTTGACTTCGCCGGTGTATTCCGTGACGAGGTCGCCCGTCTCCGGGTCGGGATACATAACCTGATTGGAGGCTATGGGGTTCTGATCGCCCGCTGCGCCGCTTGTCCAGACGGCGACGGAGCCGGGATTCTGTTCCTCGAGAAGCGTAGATACATGTCCGGGAATGTCGGAGCTGACGCCGGTCTGTCCATCAAAATAGGTGTTGGCGATCATGGTGACCGCGTGGACGGGGTAATTGACGATGTAGGCGATGGGATTTCCGTCGAGGTCGTCAAAGCGGACTACGACGAGGGTCTTGTCCGAAATGCCCGTGGGATTGTAGCCAAGTTCCCTGTAGGTGGTTCCGTCGGCACGGCTTATATAGGTACGGTTGCGGTTTGTATTTATATAGCTTTCCGAATAACCAATTCCGGCTGTGGCGGGCTTGAGATTTGCCAGAGCCTCATCTGCCGCGGAGCACATCTGTTCTAATACATAGCGTCCCCAAAGGGTCTTGTTGTCGACTTCCTCTCCCTCGACAGGCTCGAGGGTTATCTCAGTCTTAAGCTCGGGGGCTGAATGGGAATGGGTTGTGGTGTAGAATATCGCCTCTACGGGAACGCCGGTGTGTTCGGAAAGCGCTTTGGCGAACTGCCAGCCGGTGGGGCCTTTTCCGGTTTCCGTGCATACTATCAACGCGGTGGAATCCCCGCTTTGAAGGGCGATCACTCTGGTGCGAAGGGGGTCGATTACATCGACTATGGGGCCGGCGTCGCGACCGATTCCGGGAATGGGAAGAAGTCCGTTCTCGATGGTGGGAGTAACGTCGCGAACCGCCGCCGCGACGAGAAGCTGTGTTTCCTCACCTTGAGCATAAGCGATCGGGCATACGGTCAGGGCGAGCACGAGTACCAGTGTCAGGATTTTCTTCATTTGATTTTCCTCCTTCTTTTTTGCGATATGTTCCATCATTACGGAAAATGAAATAGAACTATCGCATCTGACTTAAATAGTAGCATAATACAACCGCGATTTCTATAAAAATGGTAATCAAAATCATCAATTTTGTGCTTTACAAATAATAACCCGGGAACGCTGAACATGCGTTCCCGGGCGAATGATAAACAGACCGGCGATGGCTAGTGGCACTGCTTTCTGTACTCTCTGGGCGTGCATCCCACGATTTGCCTGAAAACCGAGGAAAAGTAAGACAGAGAATCGTATCCGACGTTTTCGGATATGATGCTTACGGGAAGGTTTGTCTGCTTCAGAAGGCGCCTGGCGAAGGCTATGCGCTCGTTGCGTATGTAATCGGTGAGGGTGACGCCCGTTTCGCGCTTGAAGTAGGTGGACAGGTACTCGGGGCTGAGGTTGACGGAGTTCGCGATGTCGTTGCGGGTGATTTCCTGTGAAATATGCTCGAAAATGTAAAACTGCACCTGTTCGACTAATGATTCCGCTCCGGAAAATTCGCGCTTGTGCTGGGTCTTTCCGTGCTTTTTCAAATGCCCTATGCCGCGTACGAGCGCCGCTTCCAGGGCGCTGTTCTCGACGGGCTTGAGCAGGTATTCGAATACGCCCAGGGTTATGGCCCGCTGCGCGTAATGGAAGTTCGGAAATCCGCTCAGAATGATGCTCACGTAGTTGGCGTCGCGCGAATTGCACCAGCGTATAAGGTCAAAGCCCGTGCCGCCGCTCATTTCTATGTCGGTAAGCAACAGCTCGATGGCGTTGTTTGAAAATATCTCCATGGCTTCGCGCATGGAATAAGCCGTATAGGTATTTTTGATTTTTAGGCGTTTCCAGTCGATTATTTGAAGAATTCCCTGAACGGCGGGTATTTCGTCGTCTACTATAAGAATGTTCATTTTATCGCTCCTTTGACGCGAGCCATTCGGTAAACTGGCTTTGTATTTCCGCCTGTACGAGCGCCAGACCCGCGTTTTCCATCCTTTCAAGCATTTGCACCAGGTATATATCCGGATCAAGCAAGCCGCTTGCCAGGCCGTAATAATATTCGGACACGATGCTGTTGAGCCGCGCGTGTTCCTGAGAAACGGCGCTGTCATCAAACGTAAAGCCCAACAGATCGGAAATCTTCGCGGATTCGCAGTAGCTTTCGGTCTTCTCCCAGAGATCGGGGTCGTTTCCCGACCAGACATAGGAGGGCTTCATATTGGGGATGAGCCATGGCATGGCGTTGACATAGCCTACGGTATCACCGGTTACTCCGTCGGGATAATCTATCGTCCCGTCGGGCTGGATTTCGTAGTGCTCGCCCTCTATGCCATACATGAGCAGATTTATAAGCTCCGCGTCGGTGTACAGCAGGTTCATGAATTTCATGGCCTTGCCGGGATTCTGGCAGCTTTGCGTGATGCCCCAATAGCGCAGATCGACGGACGTGGGGGAGATGACGGGTTCCATAAGCTCCACGACAACCATTTCCGTGCCACAGCTCAGGCTTAATTCGTATTCTATTCCCGGCTTTGCCGGGGATGAGAAGCAGAACAATTTTCCCGTTTTGACCAGGCTCGCGGCGCTGACATTCTGAATCGCCATGTTTGCGGGCATGTAGCCCGCGAGATACCACTTGCGCGTGTAGCTGACGATTTGCTTAAACTCGTCCGTCGCGTAGTAGTTTACGAGAAGCCCGGGGTCGTAGTCGGACTGGCAAAACAGCGTGCCCTTTACCAATTGAGCCCTGGTTCCCCTGTTGTAAAACGCGGTTCCGGTTCCATAGGCGCACACGAGCGCCATATCGGGCTCCAATTCGGCGAGAGATTCAAAAAGCGCGTCTAAGTCCGACAGATCGCGTATCGACGTGGCGTCGATTCCGTATTTATCCAGAATATCCTTTCTCATGGCTATGCCCTGCGACGATATATAGTCGAATACGGAGGGGAGAGTGTAGAGGCTTCCGTCCGACTCACGGTAGTAATCGAGCCGCCCGTTGCCAAAAGCCTGCAGTATGCCCTGACCATACTCATCAATAAGCTCGTCGAGCCGTATCAATTCCGCTTCGGGAATCGCGTCGTTTACAAGGTCGAATTGTATGCCCTCCTTGTACAAAAGCTCAAGTTCCGCCTGACGTCTCGGATCCGCGTTGGCGCCTGAAAAGTATAGAACCGGGATCAGCTCTATTTCCGCTCCGATTTTTTCTCGCGTTATGACGTTGACCGCTTCGTTGATCATCTCGACGTCAGGCGAGATTTCGGTGCTAAATAACAGAGGCACGGTCAGTCTGGTGTATATCGGATCATTGTCATAGGCGCGACATTGCCCGCAAATCAGCAAGGTTATGACGATTAAATAAACGGACGCTAGTCTTTTCATTGCGCAGATCCTCCTTTATTTCTGTCGATCGGCAAGTACATTTCCACATGCGCGCCGCCCTCGTCGCGATTGCAAAACCGCACCGTCGCGCGTCCGCCGTACAGTATCAAAAGGCGCTGACGCACGTTGGCGATGCCTATGCCCCGGTCCTCTTCGGGAGAATATATATCGCCCGAGCCGTTAAGCGCTTCGAGAATCCCCGCGTCAAAGCCGTCGCCGGTGTCTTCGATTTCTATATAAAGGCAGCGCTCGTTATTTCGCGCTTCCTCGCGCATTGTCACCTGTATGCGTATAGGCCTGTCGAGGCTGTGGCAATACTTCAGGGCGTTTTCGACAAATATCTGAACGCCCAGTATCGGAATTTCATAGTCAAGAAGTTCGTCCTCAACGCGCACAACATAGCGGTATACCTCGTCGTGCTGCGCGCTTTGCATATCGACGAAGTTTTGCGTATATATAAGCTCCTCCTCGACTGTAACGAACCAGGGGCTGTAGAGTATGTAGCGGCAATGCGTCGCGAGGTACATGGTCATCTTCTGCACCATATCGTATTCCTTGACGCGCGCGAAGCTTATTATAGTATTGAGCGCGTTAAGGAAAAAGTGCGGGCGAAGCTGAAGCTGGAAAAGCTGCATCTGGGCGCGCTGTTTTATGAGTTTTTCCTCGTACATTTGTATCCGGAGCGTTTCTATCTGGCTGGTCATTGCGTTGAGCGCGAGGTAGACGTTGGCTATCTCGGTGTCCTCGTCCTTTCTCAGCGGGATTTGGCCGAGGTTTCCGCCGCGGATGCCGTTTATCGCGCCGACGAGCCGGTTGAGCGGGCGTATGAGCGACGTGCGAAGGAAAGCCACGTATAGTGCGAACAGCAAAAACGATACGCTTATGGAGGTAAATACGCTTCGCCTCATATGTGAAATGGGGGCGAAAACGACCTCGCGATCCCACAGCGCGTTTATCGCGAAAGACGCGGAGGAAAGCTCGCGGCTGCTGACGTAGTAAGGCGCGAGGCGCTCGGAAAGCTGCCTCGTCGAGCGCGTGTCAAAGTCGGAATCTAGCATGCGGTTTTGCCGGTCGGAGAATATAACTCTTACGAGACCGTCCGGATTGGCCTGCAATATAGGTTCGACGAGATAATCGGCGGAGAACCAGCATCCCACCGCGCCGCCGGGAACGTCGAGCGCCAGGTAAAGAAAATAACTGTCGTTCGCCGAAAAGTACATATAACCCTGTTGAAACAGGGGAGAGTCGCCGCTGTAGGCGTTCAATTCCTCCTTTAGAACGGCGGCCGCGGCGCTGTTAACGACATAAGAGCGGTTGTAATTCTGAACGAAGCTCAAATCATCCCCGTAATAGAAAAACACCGCGTCGATTTCGGGATATACGGTAAGGCTTTCCGAAACGCTCTGACCGAGCTGTTGCGTGGCGCGAAGCCGCGAAAGCTCGTTGCCGGAATTCAAATCTGTAAGGTTTATATTGAGGTTGGCTATGTAGCGCTTGGCGATGTTGAGCGAAGCGTCTATCTCCGTCGTATATGGCGTGAGTATCTGGTCTATATTGTCGCGCGTCAAATCGTCAAAGGAGCGTATGGCGGCGCTGATGCTCGTACAGAGTATTATCAATATGGGAATAACAAAAATGAAAGCCCACAGAAGCATCTTTATGCGCAGCGAATGAAGCGCTCCGCCGTTCTTCTTTCTTTCGCTCATAGTATTGACGCTCCCTCTTGCCCGCGTAAACGCTGGTTTTATATCTATATTATAGCGCCGGACGCGCGGTGAAGCAAGAGTTTCCGGGCATATGACGGCGCTCATCCAACAATATTGATAATATACATTATAATATTGATATTTTGGTGCGCCTTGCATCGATGATTGCGAAACGGATGAATGGACACAAGAGAAATTCCAACAAAATTGATAAAACAGAGAACAATATTTATAGAAATGCGCCAAGTAGATTTACTATAATAAACGCGTAGACATTTACTACAAACAAGAAAGGCGGAATCAATCATGAAAAAACTGGTA
>JAUNBY010000358.1 GCA_030526935.1 Clostridia bacterium | reverse complement strand
AACTACGCCCACGCCTACGCCGGATACTACCCCAACCCCCACGCCGGAAGTGACGCCTACCCCCACGCCCGTGCCGGTAGAGGTAGTCGAGATGAGGATACCCAATAGCGAGGCCGTGTCCGTCTACACCTCGGACATACTCGACCCGTCGGTATCCGCGTGCGAGCTTATAACGGCGGTCATAATGAGCTACGAGGGCATGTCCGACGTGTATTCGGAGATTTACGATCTGGTCTACGCCAATATCGAAAACCTCCTGCTCGAGCAGCCGGTCATACCCACGTCGCTTTCGGCCTATTCGCAGGAGATATACGCCGTTTGCCGCGACATATATACGGGGCTTACCATGCGCATAATGGGCACGCAGCTCAACTCCAACAATAAGGAAGTCACGATATTCACGACCTCCGGAAACTTCATAGGAACCAGCTCGCGAGAGGCGTCGTCCGACGGGAACACAATATTCGCCTTTTCGGATCTGACGGTCAGAAGCGCAGCCAACAGGGGAACGTTCTTAATGCAGCTTCGCGTGACCGCCGACTCCGCGCCCAATCTCTACGCTCTTTTCGGCAACCCCTCGCAGATAAACCTGCTGTACCCGGTGAGGGTTCTCAAGACCAGCAGCAGCAGTAGCGGCGGCAGCAGCAGCGGCACAACTAAGGCCATACCCACCGCGAGGCTCATAATCGAGGATATAAGAACCGAACCCGAAAACCCCAGCGCCGGGGACACCTTCGACGTGGTGCTGACGTTTAGAAACACCTCGACGCAGTTGAATCTGCGGAACCTCCAGCTCACCTTCGAGGCCGAGGAGGAGGCGCTTACGCCCGTTTCGGGCATGAACACCTTCTACATCGAAAGGATACCGGCGGATTCGACCTATGTCCAGACGCTTACGGTCAAATCCCGCGCGGATCTCGAATCGAGCAGCGTTCGCCTGTCCGTGTCGGCGGACTTCGAAGACAGCAAGTCCAACTCGCTTTCGGCCTCGCAGACCGTCTTATTCCCCATACGGCAGGTGCAGCGCATACAGTTGGACGAGCCGCAGCTTCCGACCTCGACTCCGGTGGAGGGCGACACCTACGACGTGGAGATGGCCGTATTCAACCTTGGAAAGACGACGCTTTACAACGTAACCGTCCGCGCCGTACCAAATGACGCCGAGAACGTCGTGGCGGGGCAGTCGTATTACATCGGAAATATGGATCCCGGAACCTCGAAGACCGCCGAGTTGGAACTCATACCCCTCGTCGCGGGGGACTATACCGCCTCTCTCGAGGTCACATACGAGACCGTTGACGGCGAGCAGTCCGTGGAATCCCGGAATATATCGTTTTCCGCCGAGAGCGAGGAGGATGACTACTATTACGACGATTATTACGATTACGAGGATTACGAGGAGGTCGTGGAACCTCCGTCGGTTACGGAAATAATGGCGCGCCTCCCCTGGCAGATATACGCGGCGTTCGGCGGACTGGTAGCGCTTGTAATCGTATGCGCCGCCGTGAGCGTACACCGCAGGCGACTGCGCCTGCTTGAAGACGATGAAATGGATTGACATACTTTCCTTCGCGATGAATAACCTGCTCAGGCGGAAATTGCGCTCCATACTCACGATGCTGGGCGTCGTTATCGGAACCGCCGCCATAGTGGTTACGATGTCGCTGGGATACGGCGCTCAGGAAGCGCAGATGGCCATGCTCGAGGAGGAGACGAATCTCAGGCTCATAACGGTATACCCCTATTACAGCTACAGCGTCTCGTCCTCCGCAAACACCCAGTCCAACCGCATAACCCGCATAAACGACAGCGTCATCCGCCGCATAAGGCGCGTGGAGGGCGTGGGCGCGGTGACGCCCATAGTCAATCTGTGGTCGAGCATAGAATTCGTCATAATGACGGGCGATTACGAGTGCTCCACGGGCATAATCGCCGTGCTGCCGACGGATTTCGCGAGGATCATCGGCCTTAAAAACGGCAGCTATTTCACAAGCAGAACCGACCGGATGGAATTTTTGATGGCCGAGATGTCGATGCTGGAGTTTCGCGACCCCGACGACGACGATTACGAGTACATAGACGCCTGGAGCTATCTCTACGAGGGGCTTGACCTGCCGCTGCCCGACGACATAAACTGGCTTCGCGACAGATATACCCTGCAGCTTCGCTGGGAGGACTACGAAAACACCGACGAGAACAATCCCGACCCCGAAGTCATGACAAAGGACTACGACGCCAAGTTCATGGGAACCCTCGACACCAGCATAAACGACTGGACGTTCTCCTACGGCGCGGTGGTAAACCTCAACTGGCTCAAAAGGCTTCAGCGCGACAACAAGGCGCTTTTCAACGAAATGGGCATAAGCGACTTTTCAACCTACGATCAGCTCTACGTGCTGGCGTCGACCGCCGACGACGTGGTGGGTGTCGTAAGCTCCCTTACCGAGATGGGCCTTCAGTGCTCGAGCCCCCTCGACTACCTCAACACCTATATGGAGCAGATACAGACCGTTCAGGGCTTTCTGGGCTTTATAGGAGCCATATCGATGCTGGTCGCGGCGCTGTCCATCGCCAACACAATGATGATGTCCATATACGAGCGCACGCGCGAGATAGGCGTCATGAAGGTTCTTGGCTGCAAGCTCAAGAACATACGCGCCATGTTTCTGATGGAAGCGGCCTATATAGGCGTGTTCGGAGGGATGATGGGCATAATGCTGTCCTACGCGCTTTCATACGCCCTAAATAACGTCGAGTGGCTTCAGACGCTCGTGGCCTCCGTCATGTCCTCGACCGCGATGTTCGAGACCGAAGGCTCGTCGACCTCCGTCATACCCACGGCGCTTTCCATGGGAACGTGGCTGGGCGTCATAGCCGTGTCGGTGTTCTCGGGAGTCTACCCCGCCCAGCGCGCCATGCAGCTAAGCTCGCTCGACGCCATACGCAATTCGGATTGACGAATTCGCCTGTACAGCAAAAGGCTGTCCTCAAAACCAGCCGTGAGGGTTTGCCGCTATATGAACAAACTCACACAACAATGAATCCGTCCGGGAGCGCATCGCGCTCCCGGAACTTTTGCGCGGCGCGATATATCAGATGGGCTACGCCGTTCCTTGCCCCGCTGAACAAACAACTTTATATAACAACAAACCCGTAGGGGCGTCTGCCCTCTCCTATGGAGGCCGTAGGCCGCGCGAAGCGCCTGGTGCCCGCGAAGCGGGCGGGTGAGGTTCGCGCGCCCGCCAGCCTGTAATCCGCGGGTTTGCGGCCGAGTGTTGGTTTGGCCGTTCCCCATGCGTCGCCCGCTGTCG
>JAUNBY010000357.1 GCA_030526935.1 Clostridia bacterium | reverse complement strand
TACAGAATTCTTATTATTTTAACATTCAAATCCAATAACGCCCATTATTCCGGCGTTTCCAAATCCTTTTCGCATTGTTCGTTAAGCGTCGTGAGGAAGCGTTCCGCGGCGCCGGAAAGCACGTAATGCTTTTTCCAAACAATGTATAAGCCCGCTTCCAAAACTGGAGCCAGTGGACGAAAGCACAGAGGGCTTTCTTCTCCCGCTCCAATCAGTTTATCAAGGCATATGGCATAGCCAAGTCCCGCTTCCACCATTAAGGCGGCGTTGAACAGCAGGTTATAGGTGCCCGCTATGCGCAGTTCGGTGAGATCCCGGCGAATCCAGCCCGAGATGTCGTTTTGCTCCAGCGACTGCCTTGATACGATCAGCGGCAACTCCCACAGGTCTTTTGGTGATACGGTGGATTTGGCTGCGAGAGCGCTGGATTTGAGCATAAGTACGCCCCAAGTGTCCCGTGTGGGCAGTTGTATATAATTATAATTATCTATATTAGCCGGCGCTACAAGCACTCCGAAATCCAAAAGCCCACGATCCAGCTCGCTTAGCACCGCTTGAGCGTTGCCGCTGAAGATGTGGAATCTTATATGCGGGTGAAGTTGTTGCATTTTTTTCGCCGCCTTCAACATATGCCGAACAGATGCGGATTCGGCAGCTCCAATCCAGATGTCGCCGCTGATTTCGCCTTTGGACGCGCTGAGTTCCTCCTTCGCGTGATCCATGAGCCTTACGATCTGCGAAGCCCATTTGCACAAGATTTCACCATCCCGCGTCAGCGTGACCTTGCGGCTTCCCCGCGTGAACAGAGCGGTTTCAAGCTCTTCCTCCAGCGCTTTGAGCTGGCGCGAGAGCGGAGGCTGCGTCATATGCAGGACGTCGGCCGCCTTCGATATGCTCTCCTCTTGCGCTACGGCAAGGAAATAACGCAGTGTTCTAATATCCATATTTTCCTCCAGGTTGTAACATCTATTGCAAGTAAACATGGCATTGCGATGATTTAGTATACCAAAAAAGTATACTCTTTATATAAAAGAAGAATTTGACGTTTGTTAAAACTTCATCTAAAATAGAGGTACGTAATTGAAATATTCATATCAAAAGGAGGATAACCCAATGAGAACGCGTAGATTTCTTATCGTACTTGCGTTAGCGCTGTCCATGTCGATTGTGATGTGCGTCGACGGCATGGCTTACACGCAAGGTACCTACTCCGCCCAGGGACAGGGCAACAACGGCCCGGTACAGGTTGAAGTGTCGTTCGACGAAGACCTGATTGTATCGGTGGTCGTAACGGATCACGGCGAGACTCCCGGCATAAGCGACCCGGCGATTTCGCAGATTCCCGATGCCATCGTTTCACAACAAAGTCTTTTGGTAGATACCGTTTCCAGCGCTACCAATACTTCGCGAGCAATACTGGACGCAGTGGAAGACTGCGTAGTTCAGGCCGGAGGCGACCCACAAATCCTTAAAATCGCATCCGATTTTGACGCGGAGCTGGTTGCGGGAATATACTATGCCAGCGCACGCGGTTTTACGGGTTACGTTGACGTGTATGTAACGGTTGACGAAAACAGCATCGTAAAGGTCGACGTTGCATCCTGTACCGACGTTCCACAAAATATCTCCCGCGTCGCAATCGAACAGATGCCCAAACGCATTGTAGACGCGCAGTCAACTCGCGTAGACGTTGTAACCGGTGCAACATTTACCAGCAACGCCATAAAAACCGCAACAGCGCAGGCTCTTGAGCAGGCTGGGAACGCGGCCAGGTTTGCCGTGGAACCGACGCGCGACGAAGTTTCGCAGGGCGATGATGAAACGGTGGATATACTGATACTGGGCGGAGGCGGTTCCGGCTGCATGGCAGCGTTAACATCTCAGAACCCGGATCTTACGGGCGAAGATAGCGGCCTTAGCGTTATGCTTGTCGAAAAACAGGCATACCTCGGTGGATCGACAATGATGTCCGGTGGGTTTATAGGCGCGGCTATGCCTCTGGACGACGATACCAATCTCAATGATCCCGATATGATGCAGGCATATCTTGACGGACAGCAAAACAGAATGCCGAATCCCGTCAACATGGCGTTGATGGAGAAGATTGCCCGTGTGTCAGGCTCTACTGTGCTGAACATGCAAAAGCTCGGTATGCCTATGGTAACTGCCAGTTCGACCCTTGATCCCGATGAATACAACGACCTCATCGGCTGGGGTCTGCTCTCTCATCTTCCTGGCGATCCCGGTCCCGACGGTTGGGCGCAGGCCGGCGATGAGATTGGAACGTTCTTCGAGCGCCGTCTGGCGATGACGCCCGTCGACGTTCGTCTGAACACGACAGCCGACAGTCTAATCGTTGAGGACGGACAGATAGTAGGGGCCGTTGTACACGATCAGAATGCAATTTACAACGTATACGCAAAGAAGGTCATCGTCGCCTGCGGAAGCTATGCAGGAAGTTCGCAGCTTATCGCACAGTATCATCCTGAAGCGGCGGGCTGCCCGCTCTATGCCAACGGGGGAAACACCGGCGACGGCTTGCGAATGATACAGGAAGCCGTCGGGGTCGAGCCGTTGGTCGGCAGGCTGATGGACGGATATTTCGGACTCGAAGCCCGCTACGCCATCGATAACGACCTTCGCGCCGCTTTCTTCGAGGGGGCAAACAGCATATTCCTTATTAACAAGGAAGGTAAGCGTTTTACCTATGACGGTGCCGGGTACAATATTCATCAAATGCATGACGCCATCGTAGCCCAGTCGGGTAAGGTCGGATATGTAATAGCGAACGCCTCTCATCCGGGTGCCGCGGACATTGAAAAGTCAGTTCTGCAAGAGTACATCGTCAGAAGCGATACTCTTGAGGGCATAGCTGAACAGCTTGATATCGATCCCCAGGCGCTTAACGATACCGTACAGTCTTACAGCCAGGCGCGCCTGGGACAAGGCGAGGATGCATTCGGCACAGATCCTTCCATAATGCTTTCCATGGAAGAGGAGCCGTACTACGCATTCCCGATGTACTCCGTGATAACCGCGACTTTCTCGGGAATGAACGTCGACGATAATTGCCTCGTTCTGGATGCCGACGGCCAACCTGTCGAAAATCTGTACGCCGTTGGCGAGACCGCATATGGCGCGGCTTCGGTAGCCAACGCTCTATTCAGCGGAGTAATCGCTGGAAACCACGCGAGGGAAAATGTACTTGCTCAATAGTCGGATATAAACATCGATATCCCGGGACGCGCGCGTCCCGGGATATATCGCTCTCTTAGAATGCGCTACCAATTGTCCCTGCCGCTCGTCGAAAGGAATTTTTCCGCGAA
>JAUNBY010000356.1 GCA_030526935.1 Clostridia bacterium | reverse complement strand
TCGCCCGTTGAGACCATAGGCGGAGGCGTGATACTCGACGACTCGCCCGCAAAGCATCGCCGGGGCGACAAAAAGGTGCTGGCGGCTCTTAAGATCATGGAAAGTGGCTCGGACGATCAAAAGCTCGCGCAGTCTATAGCGGAGGAAAAGCTAAAGTTGCCCGATGCTACGGCGCTGGCTAAGAAGCTGGGAACGGACCCGGAAGATCTAACGCACAAGCTTAATCAAATCGCAAACCGAGGGCTTGTCGTCGAAGTCCTTCCCGGCAGGTACATAGCGGCGTCGGCGCTTGACGAGGCGTGGGATAGATGCCAAAAGCTTTTGGAGGGTTATCACAAACAAAATCCGCTGCATGCTGGAATAAAGCGCGCGGAACTGAGGCAAAAGCTGTTCCCGCGCGTCGATATGGCGGCGGCGGACGCGGTATTATCGGAGTTTACCCGCGAGGGCAAGCTCGCCCGCGCGGACGACCGCTATGCCCTGTCGTCGTTCAAAGTCGTGCTGACCAAGCGCCAACAGGCCGTGAAGGACGAGATTCTCAGGATTTACAAAGACGCGCGTTTTGATACGCCCGATTTAAACGAGATTTGGACGTGCTTCCCCGCAAAGGACAAACTCATATGTCAGCAGGTACTCGAAAGCCTCATTTCGGGGGGCGGGCTGGTTCTGATAGCGCCCCAGATTGCTTTCCACGCCGAGGCATACGAGGACGCCCGTAAACTCGCCAGGGACTGGTTTTCACAAAACGAAACGATGACGCTGGCGCAATACCGGGACATGCTCGACACCTCGCGCAAGTACGCCCTGGCTTTGTTGGAGTATTATGACCGCAATAAGTGGACGAAAAAGGAAGGCGATTACAGAACTCAAATCGCCTTTCCGTAACGACGGATTTGTATCTACTCCGTCAGTTCAATCGACTTATCGCCTCGCGGCAGAACCTCGCCTACTATAGCCGACCACGGCGCGAAGGGCTTGAGTTTATCGAGCAGCTTCTCCGCTTCGTCTCGCGGAAGCGCCGCCAGAAGCCCCCCGGACGTCTGCGGATCGGACGCGAGATCGACGTAAACCTGCCTAACGCCCGGCATAACCGCCATATGCGGCTTCACGTAGTCCATGTTGCGGTAAGCTCCGCCGGGTATTATACCCATCGACGCAAGCTCCAACGCTCCGGGCATAAGCGGGAACGCACCTGCTTTAAGCCTTATGGTGACATTGCTTCCGGAGGCCATCTCGTAACTATGTCCTAACAGTCCAAAGCCCGTAACGTCGGTGCAGGCGTGAACATCTTTAGCCTCGACTACCGCACGTCCGGCCTTCGCGTTAAGAGTCGACATATGCCGGTAAAGAACGTCCCGGTCGGAGTCGGAAACCATCTGAGCTTTGATTCCGGTTGACACAATGCCGCTTCCGATTGGCTTTGTCAGAACCAGAACGTCGCCGGGCATCGCGCCGATGTTTCTGAGGATGCGCCTGGGGTGTACGAAACCCGTGACGCACATTCCGTATTTCGGCTCGTCGTCCTGTATGGTATGTCCTCCCGCGATAGTACAGCCTGCCTCGACCGCCTTATCGTGCCCGCCCTCTAATATTGTGCGCACGGTCTTCGCCGAAAGGCAGTTTGGTACGCAGAGGAGGTTCATCGCGAGCTTTGGTTCGCCGCCCATCGCATAAACGTCCGACAGCGCGTTAGCCGCGGCGATTTGACCGAAGGTATACGGATCATCTACTATGGGCGTGAAAAAGTCAACGGTCTGTATGACCGCTATATCGTCCGTCACTGTATATACACAGGCATCGTCGCTGCTCCCGTAGCCCACAAGGAGAGCCGGGTCTGTCAGGTTCGGGAGATCATTGAGTATTTCTTTCAGGGCGCCCGGCCCCAGTTTTGCCGCTCAACCGGCGGCTCTGGTCATTTGCGTAAGCGGAAGCTCTTTAGACATATCGCACACCTCGATTCTGTTCGATGTTAACGCCATAATAGCACATCGGCCGGGGAAACGCAAGGGAGGAAGATGGATATAAAACGACCGGAAACAATTCTCGTCTTTCGTCAATGTGGCGGACGAAGGGCGGCTTACAGCATCATCTCATACCATCCATCATGGTATAAACCCGCTTTGCGCATGAAGTCCGCGAGGGCTTTTCCGTCCTCCACGGGCGCAAGCCACGCCATGCCGCAGCCCGCAGTAATCTCGCGCGGGACGGGGATCAAGCGCCCCGCAAGCCCGCTTTCCCTGCACGCCGTCTCCATGGCGATGGCGTCGGTAGTCGTCTTAAATGTGACGACAAGTCGCATTGACTTTTCTCTCATTGCGCCAATTCCCTTACCGCGCGCACGGCTTCGTCCGCTTCTTCCGTGGTGTTGAACCACGAAAAACTGAACCGCACCGCGCCCTGGCTCACGGTGCCAAGAGCCTCGTGCATAAGCGGCGCGCAGTGCGCGCCCGGGCGGGTGGCAATTCCATAGTCCTGATAAAGCGCGTCGGAAACCGCGCCGGAATCGCAATCGCGTATGTTCAAAGCCACTATAGCGCAGCGCTCCCAATTGCCGAAATCCCCGTAAACCATAACGCCGCCGACATCCTTTATGCCCTTATAAAATCGCTTCGCCAGCGCGATTTCATGAGCATGAACGATATCGACGCCGGTTCTCAGCAAATACTCAGCCGCCGCGCCAAGACCCGCTATGCCGTGACCGTTCAGCGTCCCGGCCTCGAGCCTTTCGGGCATCTCTTGCGGCTGTGTCCGGTCGTATGACTGAATACCCGTGCCTCCCGCCTTAAGCGGGCGAATATCCACGCCCTTTCTTACGCACAGTCCGCCCGTCCCCTGCGGCCCCATAAGCCCTTTATGTCCCGTAAAGCACAATACGTCGGCTCCGATTTCCCGCATATCCACGGAAAAACATCCCGCCGTTTGCGAGGCGTCCACGATAAACAGCAGCCCGTTTTCGCGCGCTATATTCCCAACCGCGCGCAAGTTCAGCGCGTTCCCGGTGAGATTAGAGGCGTGCGTGCAGATAATAGCCCGGGTTTCACGCCTTATAAGCTTCTTAAAGTCGCCATAGTCGACCATACCTTTGGAGTCGGCTTTGACAAAGCTGACATGAACGCCATCTTCGTGCGACAGGCGGTAAAGCGGTCTCAACACGGAATTGTGTTCGAGTTGCGTTGTAATTACATGATCCCCCGGATTGACAAGCCCATAAATGGCTGTGTTCAGCGCTTCGGTTGAGTTCAGGGTAAAAGCCACGCGGCTTGGCTCGGGGCATCCCAAAAGCTTTGCCATGGCGCATCTCGCGGCGTAAATCGCGCGGGAGCTGTTAAGCGAGAAGT
>JAUNBY010000355.1 GCA_030526935.1 Clostridia bacterium | reverse complement strand
AAGCCCATAGGCCAGTCGTAGGCTATGGCGCTTCGCATGGCTTGCAGCCAGCCGGATAAGGACCTCACCCGCCCGCTGCGGCGGGCGCCCTCCCCAGGGGGAAGGGCAGGGATGGCCGTCGCGCAATATATAAATCCGCATTTGTTGTGAGCGTTGCGCCTTTGAAGCCTTCCCCTCTGAGGGACGCAGGCCGCGCGTAGCGATGACGGATGAGGTCTCCCCGTGAGCGTTAAGTTGATAACATTGCCCAGCAGGGAGGGCTGCCGACGCTAAATATATCGCCATATAAAACTCACATCCCACCAATCATCCGCATGGACTTAAACAGGAGGACGACATGCTATTGACACAAGCTCCAAAGGGGACGCAGGACGTATTGCCGCAGGACAGCTACCGCTGGCAGGACGCGGAGCGGATAATGCGCGAGACCTGCGCGAAATACGGTTTCAGGGAAGCGCGCACGCCCGTTTTCGAGCACACGGAGCTTTTCCTGCGCGGCGTCGGCGACACGACGGACGTTGTGCAAAAAGAGATGTACACGTTTATGGACAAGGGCAACAGGAGCATAACCCTCAAGCCCGAGGGAACGGCGGGCATAGCGCGCATGTTCCTTGAAAACAAGATCTACGCTCAGGCGCTGCCCAGCAAGATCTACTACGTGTCCTGCCCGGTCTTCCGCTATGAAAAGCCGCAGGCGGGAAGGCTTCGCGAGCATCATCAGATGGGCGTGGAGGTGTTCGGCGCCGCCGACGCCAGCTGCGACGCGGAGGTCATATCTCTTGCCGACGAGCTTTTGAGGCGATATGGCATAGGCGGGGTAAAGCTTATGATAAACTCCATAGGCTGCCCCGAATGCAGAAAGGCCTATAACGACGTTCTCAAGGCGTATCTCAGGCCTAAACTCCACGCGCTTTGCGACACCTGCCGCGACCGCTTCGAGCGCAATCCTTTGAGGATACTCGACTGCAAGGAGAAAAAGTGTCAGGCCGAGCTTACCGACGCCCCGTCGATGCTCGACTGCCTCTGCGACGGATGCCGCGAGCACTTCGAGAAGCTTAAAAAGTATCTCGCGGCGCTTGAGATACCCTACGAGATCGACAGCCGCATAGTCAGGGGACTGGACTACTATACGAGAACCGTCTTCGAGTTCGTGACCCAAACGCCCGCGGGCAAATTGACCGTCTGCGGCGGCGGGCGCTACGACGGCCTCGTCGAACAGCTCGGCGGCCCCGCTACCCCCGGCATGGGCTTCGGGATGGGCGTTGAAAGGCTCATAATGACGCAGGACGCCTGCGGCGTCGCCCCTAAAGCGCCCAGGCTCTACGACGCGTTCGTCATAGCCGTGCAAGACGAGGCCAGGGAAGCCGGAATGAAGCTCGTAAGGGAGCTTCGCGGCGCGGGCGTCAATTGCGACATGGATCACGCGGCGAGGTCGTTAAAGGCGCAGTTCAAATACGCCGACAAGCAGCGGGTCGGACTGGTCGTCATAATAGGCCCGGACGAGCTTGAAAACGGCGTGGTCAAACTTCGCGACATGGCGACGGGCGAGGAAGAAAACCTCGACCGCGAAGTGGCGGTCGCAAAAATAACGGGCAGGATAAAGACGGAGGAAAGCTATGTCACTGACAGGATTTAAAAGAACGAATTATTGTGGCGAAATCTCAAACGAGCATATTGGAAGGGAAGTCTCCCTCTCCGGCTGGGTTCAGCGCACCCGCGACCTTGGAGGCGTCGTCTTCGTCTGGCTTCGCGACAGGGAGGGGCTTGTTCAGCTGGTATTCAGCGAGGAACAGTCGGGCGCGGAATGCTTCGCCCTCGCCGGCTCTCTAAGGAGCGAATACGTCGTATCCATTCGCGGAACCGTCGCCGCGCGCGACCCGGAAGCGGTAAATAAAACTATGAAAAACGGCGACGTCGAGATTATCGTCAAAGAAGCCGTTCTTCTCAACAAATCCGAGACCCCGCCCATATATATCGACGACAAGGCCGACGAAAGCGAGCTCGTGCGCCTCAAATACCGCTATCTCGACCTGAGAAGGCCGTCCGTTCAATCGACGATACGCCTTCGCTCGAAGATCGTTTCCGCCATTCGCCGCCACATGGAGGCGGAGGGCTTCGTCGAGGTTGAAACGCCCATACTCACCAAGTCCACCCCCGAGGGAGCGCGGGACTTTCTCGTACCTTCGCGGCTTCACCCGGGCGCGTTCTACGCGCTTCCGCAGTCGCCGCAGATATACAAGCAGCTTCTGATGCTCGCGGGCTTCGACCGCTATTTTCAGATCGCCCGGTGCTTCCGCGACGAGGACAGCCGCGCCGACCGCCAGCCGGAGTTCACCCAGTGCGACGTAGAGATGTCCTTCATAGAGCCGCAGGACATACAAACGGTCATAGAAGGAGCCTTCCGCGACGTATTCCGCGATATAAAGGGCATAGACATACCCCTTCCGCTCGCGAGAATGACGTGGGCCGAGGCCATGAACCGCTATGGCTCCGACAAGCCCGATACGCGCTTCGGCCTCGAACTCGTGGACGTGACCGACGCCGTTAAGGACTCGGGCTTCGCGGTGTTCGAGTCGGCGGCGAACGTCAGGGGCATAAACGCCCGTGGTCTCGCCGGAAAGATGAGCCGCAAGGAACTTGACTCTCTGGTCGAGTACGTCAAGACCTTCCGCGCGAAGGGTCTTGCGTGGGTGGTCATAAACGCCGACGGAAGCGTCAAGTCGTCGTTCAACCGCTTCCTGACGGATGATCTTAAGGCGAAGCTGTTTGAGGCCATGGAAGCCGAGCCGGGCGACGCGCTGCTTTTCGTCGCGGACAAGGCGTCGGTGGTATTGCAGTCGCTGGGCGAATTGCGCAAGGAAATCGCCAGGCGTCACGACCTCATCGACAAATCGAAGGAAGCGCTTTTCTGGGTCACGGAATTTCCGCTTCTCGAGTACGACGAGGACGAAGGGCGCTACGTCGCGATGCATCATCCCTTCACGTCGGTCATGGACGAGGACAGGGAGCTTATGAAGACGCAGCCGGGCAAGGTGCGCGCCAAGGCATACGACCTGGTATACAACGGCATAGAGATGGGTTCCGGCTCCATAAGGATACACCGCCCCGACTGGCAGCGCGAGATGTTCGACCTCATCGGCCTTACCCCCGAGGAGGCGCAGCACCGCTTCGGCTTCCTGCTGGAAGCCTTCAAATACGGCGCTCCCCCGCACGGCGGCTTCGCCTTCGGAATCGACCGCCTCGTCATGGTTCTCACCGGACGCGACAGCCTTCGCGATGTCATAGCCTTCCCCAAGGCGCAGGGCGCGAACTGCCTTATGATGAACACCCCCGCCGACGTCCGCCCCGA
>JAUNBY010000354.1 GCA_030526935.1 Clostridia bacterium | reverse complement strand
GGCGCATGGGGAACGGCCAAGCCGACACTCGGCCGCAAACCCGCTGAATACAGGCCGACGGGCGCGCAATGCGCGCCCCTACGGGTTCGTTGTCGCGCAACCCGCGAATGCGCGCAATCCGCACAACATAAGCAAGGTTTGCGTAGGGGCGTCGCATTGCGCGCCCCTACGGGGTCGTTATCGCGCGACCCGCGAATACGCGCGACCCGCGCGATATAAGCAAGGTTTGCGCAGGGGAGCGCATTTCGCTCGGGGTTACGAGCCGTCAGATCGGCGTCAAATAATCAAACCTCGTTTCCCTCAAGTGACTTTCGCCATGTCACGTCGGTATATATTCCGTAGAAATAGACGCATTCATCCTCGCCCGTCGCGGGATTGGCGACGATGTTGACCCAGCGCATCGGCTGGTAGCGGGGGATGATCCTCATGTCGAAATAAAACGGCGAGAGCGTGGATATGGCCGTCTTTATCGCGATTTTAAGCGGAGCGAGGTCGTCGGGATGCACGCGTCCAAACGTATCTTCAATTTTGGGCTGAGGGGTTTCGCCCCGCGTATATCCAAGCACGTCAAACGCGTTGTCGCTCATATAAGTGCGCGTGAGGGAGCCTTTATCGACGCGGAATACGGTCAGCCCTCCGGGGATGTGCTTTAACATGTTTTCAATGCTCTCGCGTTCGTGGTAGGCGTCGGTGCGGTCGCGAAGGCGGAGTATGCAGGCGTTGTGGCCGTTCCAGTTTATGGGGGAAACGCGGACGCGATAGTGCCGGGATTTATACTCCATGTCGTATGATACCGCCCCCGTCGCGATCGTCTCGGCGGGGCTGGTCCACATCGGGGCGTCATCTCCGAACAGGTATTCGTAGCAGGTCATGTCGACGGCCTGCTCGAATTCGCGCCCGGCCAATTGCGCGGCGGCGCGGTTGGCGTAGAGCACCTCCTGAGTGTCTATGTCCGAAACGAGAAGTATCTGATCCGTCTCGTTGAGAATCTCGCGGTACAATTGCGTCGTCGCGGAGAAATTGTGATACACGACGTGCATTACGGGATAGCCGTCAATTTTGTCTACCGCCTGGCCGTACATATTTATCCAGACGAGGCTTCCGTCCTTATGAACGATTCTAAACGTCGCGTCGAGATTCGAGCGGTTGCTTGCCGCGTCGCGAATAGCGCGGTCGGCCATGGGCTTATCCGGCGGGTATATTCCGCGAGTGGGATCGTTTTTAAACATCTTCTCGAATTCCCGCATGGTGAGTCCGGCGATTTCCGCCACGCCATCGGACGCGTAGATGAGTTTCATATCATCGGGCAATATCTGAATCGTCGCCACGCCGCCGGGTATGGAATTTATCATGGTCTCTATTTCCGCCCGGTCGCGTTCATGCTTGATTTCAAGCGCCTTTCTTTCGTCTATATCGACTATGACGACCACGAAATATCTTTGCCCGTCGTCGTCCTCTACAAGGCGTCCGGCGTTATGCACCCATTTGAGATTGCCGTCGCTTGTCTCTATGCGATATTCGCACACGTCGGTGCTTCCCGTTATTTCGATATCGCTTCGTATCTTAGCGAGCGCCGCGCCGCGGTCTTCGCGATATATCATATTCGAGAAGCGGTTATCGAACTTATCGACGAATTCCTCGCGCGTATATCCGAGCATATCGAGCATGGTGTCGCTTATATAGGTGAACTGATCGTCCTCGCCGGCCGCGCATTTGAATATTCCGCCGGGAATGCTGTTGATTATGGCCGAAAGCTCGCGCCGCTGTTCGGATAAATGCGCGGAGAGAAGCTTGCGCGAAGTTATATTCTCTATGGAAATATAGAGTATATAGGAGTCCACCTTCCGCGCCAGGCATCTTACGCGGTTAAAAATCCAGGTGGGGGAGCCGTTATTCATAACGTATGTGCAGCACGTTTCGCAGTCGGCTTCCTCGCCCGTGCGTATGGCCGTTTCGAGCATCTCCACGAACGCGTCGCGCGTTTGCGGGGTAAAGCTTTCGAGTATGCGATAGCGCATATCCGGATGGTCGTCGCGATTTGTGCCTAGAATTTTATAGAAATTGTCGTTGATTCTCAGCGCCACGACCTTTCCCGAGTGGTATTCCAATATCGCCGCGCCGCCTACGAAGCTGTTGAACAAAAGCGTGGACTGCGTGGTCGCGTCGAGAAAATCGCTGGCGTTGTCAAACGTCGCCATAAAGCGCTCGTCGGGCGCGCTTTGCGCTTTATCGCCGCGTATGAGCTTTTCAAATTCGGTTCCGGACATGGGCCTCGCGAAGAAATAGCCCTGCATGTAAAGACAGCCTATGCTCTTTAAAAACTCGGCCTGCAACGCGTTTTCAACGCCCTCGGCGATGACCGGAAGGTCTATGCCGTGCGCCATTCGCACGACGCTTGAGAGTATATTCCCGCCCTTTCCGTTCCTTTTTCCCTGCGAGAGGAACGCCATGTCCATCTTGAGCACGTCCACCGGGACGTCCTTAAGCGTGTTCAGGGAAGAATAGCCGTTTCCGAAGTCGTCCATCTCAACGTGAAAGCCGCTTTTCTTCATCTCGCTCACGAGGCGCAACAGCTGCTCGCGGTTGTCCATATAGGCGGATTCGGTTATCTCCAGGCGCAATTTGTCGTAGGTCAGGCCGTACTTCTCGACGATACCCTTCAACACCTCAACCAGATCGGGGTGATACAAATCGCGCCGGGAGACGTTGACCGACACGGGCGGCACGTCTATCCCCGCGTCCAGCCACCCGCGGATGGATCTGGCGACCTTCTCCCATATGTAGCAGTCCATTTCATATATAAAGCCGTTCTTTTCGAATACGGGTATGAACTGCCCGGGCGGTATCATGCCCCTTTGAGGGTGAATCCACCGGACGAGCGCCTCCGCGCCTATCAACTTGCCGGTGTCGTAATTGTACTGCGGCTGAAAATATGGCACGAACTCCCCGTTTTCAAGCGAGGTTTTCATAATGGCGTTTATATGCTGTTCTTCCAAAAGCTCCTCGCGCATGGAGGCGTCGTACCACGCCCAGTGTACGTCGTAGTTGTTTTTAACGGATCTGAGCGCAAGAAGCGCCCTGTCGCACATTACGCCCATGTCGGCGTCGCGATCGTCCACATCGTATATTCCCATGCTGACGGAAAGGGAGTAATGCGGGCAAACGCCGCGTATCATCTCAAAAATCGCGCGGTACAGCGCGTCGGGAGAAAAAGACTCGCGCTTTAGGCAAAATAAAAAGTGATCGGAATTATAATACCCGTAGGTCGCTATGCCCGCAAGCGCGTTTGATATCTGAGCCAGGGCGGCAGCATTAAAAAATTCTTAACAAACCAAAGAAAGCGCGAAGTCGT
>JAUNBY010000353.1 GCA_030526935.1 Clostridia bacterium | reverse complement strand
AGCTCTTTCGTAGCCTGCTCTGCGAAGATTGGAGGTGTTGTCGCCTTCCTGCCCGTAGATAATCACGGCGCTCGTATTCTCGCCATTGACGCCGACGCCATACACACCGCCCTGATAAGCAGCCTCTTCGTTGGAGGTACCGACGAAGGAGGTTTTCTCTTCATAGGCGCAGTCCGTATCGCAGAATACCACGGGGCCTTCATATCCGCTCGACTGCAATACGCCTATTACCGCGTCGCCATCGTTGGGTGCTATGACTATGGCGCTGGGCGCGGAGCCGAGCTGTATCTCGATTTGAGCTACCTGCTCGGCGATCTCGGTTTCAGCGGAAGCGCCCTGTACGTCGATGCCGACGCCCAGATCAGCCGCCGCTGCCTCGCAGCCATCCTTGACAACCTGCCAGTATTCCGCCGAGAGAGTCTTAAGATTCACGGCAATGAATATCTCCTCCTCCGCCAACGCGGGTACGCACATGGCTACCGCAAAAAGCATAGCCAGAACCAGAGTGGTAATCCTTTTCATTCAAACTTCCTCCCTATTTTATTTGCGCGTATGCGCATAAAGCTGACTAATTATTTAAACCCCGCTTCGCGCAAACTTTCGCGCGTTCGCTTGGCGATTGGATAAGGTATGTCGAAGGATTTTACGGGGAAAAGATCCTGTTCCACAACCACCCAGCCGTCATATCCCTTTTCTGTAAGCGCCGCGTACATTTGCTTAAAATCGATGCTTCCCCTGCCCGGTTCGACCATTATATCCTCTGTTACCGCCCTCGCAAAGGACCACTTCTCCGCATCCATGCGCGCTTTTACCTTCATATCGCAATCTTTTATGTGAATATAAGGGATGCGGTCGGAGTGCTTGCGGTAAAACGAGATCGGTTCCCCTCCCCCGTAGACATGATGCCCAAGATCGAAACACAGCCCGACATCCGTATCTTCAAGAAGCCTTTCTATCTCGGCTTCGGTCTGAACATGACAATCCACGTGGGGATGGAAAGCCGGCACCAGGCCATGAATCGAAACTGCGTCCGCCGCGCGTTGAACGTTTGCGGCGTATTTCTTCCACTGTTCGTCGGTCAGTTGGGGATTCATAACGACTTCTCCGGTCTGTAAATCGGTGTACATGCCGGGCAGCAGAACTATATATTTAGCCTGCGCAAAATCGGCCATTAGCGCCGACATGTCGGCTATGGTAGCACACATGCCGTCCACGGAATCATCGTCAAGAAAATCGGCTCCGACAGTCGCGGCTACAAGCGTGAGAGACCGGGCATCGAGCGCCTGTTTAAGCGCCGGATTGGTATTAGGGAAATAACCCCATGGTCCGAGTTCCACTCCCTCGTAGCCCGCCTGCGCCATCTCGTCCATGCAGCGCTGCCACGGCGTCTGCTTCTCATGATTGGGAAACCATATCCCCCAGGAATCGGGGGCAATGCCAACCTTAATCGCCATAATACTTCCTCCTATAGAACCTTAATCCACTCGCGACGCCTGGCGGACTCCAGAACCGCCGCGACGGTGCGGTCGATCTTATAGCCAAATTCAAAATCGCAGATGTATGGCGTTCCTTGCGTAAGCGCCGACATAAGCTCGTGGGCCTCCAATATCTTCATATCGTTGTAAGCTATGGAGATGCCCCCGGCAGGCTGGAACGCGGAATAGCCCTTGTGCCTTGGGTTGAGAAGAACCTTTCTGAAACCTCTGTCCGCTTCGTCGTCGCTTTGGAAATAGACGTGAACCTCGCCCATGCGTTCGAGATCATACGTCACCGCGCCTTGCGTCCCCTGTATTTCGTAGGCCAGGTAGTTTTTACGCCCCGTGGCTACGCGGCTGGCGGCGATAGTTCCTACCGCGCCGTTGACGTATTCGACCATGCAGGTAATAATGTCCTCATTCTCGACCTTGGACATTTCTGACGAACCCGCGGCTTTGGGGCGCTCGGGAAACACCGTCGTCGTCATAGCGTTTACCGCCTGAATATCGCCCATTATGAACTGCGATATGCTCATCAGATGGCTTCCAAGATCGCCCATGGCTCCACAACCAGCCAGCTTGTTTATATGCCGCCAGGTTATAGGCAGACTTTCGTCGAGCAATTGATCCTGATCGTATGTGCCTGTGAAACGCATTATACTTCCCAGTCTGCCGCTCTTGACGAGATCCCTGACATAGGCATTGGCGGGGTTCATGGTATTGTTGTAACCGACATAATTAACCACGCCCTTCTTAGCCGCCAATTCCGCAAGTTCTTTCGACTGTTCGGCAGATATCGATAAGGGCTTCTCGCAATAAACGTGCTTTCCGTTTTCAAGCGCCGCCTTTGCCGCTTCGTAATGAAACGCGTTAGGTGTAGCGACATCCACCAGATCGACGTCAGGATCTGTAACTACGTCGCGCCAATCGGCGCTTACGCGGCGAAAACCAATCTTGCGCTGCGCCGCGCGAGCGCTTTGCTCATTGGCGTCGGCTACCATCTCGAATTCCACAGTTCCGTAATCCGGGCCAAACAGCATCTGTTCATCCAAAAATGCGCTGCTATGAGCCTTACCCATCCATCCCGCTCCTATAAGACCAATGCGAATTGTTTTCAAAACTCCCACCTCTTTCCAAGTAATTACGTCAAAATACTACCGTTTCTATATGGCGATTTACTATCACATATTCATTATACGAAAACAACAGGCAATTGTCATTGCACCGGTTGATCCAAAACTATACATAAATTATCATCATATCGAGCGATTGAACTCACTCGCTCGATATGCTATAATTACAATATCAAAATAGCGATACAGGGAGGTGGAAACATGCGCATAGAAGATCGCGGGGTGGATGAGAAATCAAGAATAGAGCTTATGATGACATCCGATTTCGCCAGGAGCGCTTTGTTTTACGCGCCGCGAAGCGGAAGGTTCATATGCAATTCGGATTACCGCGTAGAGCGCGATTATCTGGATATGTTTTTGCTTATGTATATTTGCCATGGATCGCTTCGCGTGACGACAAGGGGCAAGCAATACGTAGCGTGCGAAGATCAGGTCGTATTGCTCGATTGCCATCATCCTCACCGCTACGAGTCCATCGATTCTGTCGATTTCATATGGTTTCACTATTTGGGAAGCGCCAGCGAGCAATATGGCGAATACCTGTACGCGCAGGGCGGCGTGGTGTTTTCTGGAGCGCACGTACCCGCGCTGCGCGAATACTTTCAGATGATTTTGAACAGCGCGCAATTGCTGTTTCCAAACGAGCACCTGGTTTCCGTAAGCATCCACACGATTTTGAGCCGCCTCGCAACGGAGGGAGGCGATCATATAGCGCTTGGGGATTTACTCATGCCGTCGATCGATTA
>JAUNBY010000352.1 GCA_030526935.1 Clostridia bacterium | reverse complement strand
TACATCATAGAAACCGTGAAGATTCGCGGAGATATATTGCTTGGCAAGGTATACGGATATACGGAGAGGTACACACAGCTGAAGGAGTGTCTTCTGTCGAACACTTTTTCCGTCGTTCCGTCCATCAGGTACGGAAAGGCGCAGAAGAACAACCTCGATATACAGCTCGTCATAGACGCGCTCGAGGTCGCGTACGTCAACTCGCTGATAAACTGTTTTTGCATAGTGTCCGGGGACAGCGACTATACCCCGCTGGTAGGCAAGCTCAAATCGATGGGCAAGCGCGTTCTGGGCATATCCAGAAGCGAGGTCGCCTCGGGCATATTCATAAAGGCCTGCAGCGAATTCATATTTCTCGAGTCGGTCGCCGTCAAAAAACAGGCGCCCAAGCCCACAAATAAGGAAAAGGAAGCCCCAAGCGACATACAGGAGCTCATAACCCTCACCGAAACCATACTCTCGGATCAGGACGAAGACATGATGTACGCGAGCGAATTAAAAGACACGCTTACGCGCCTTCGCCCGGATTTCAACGAGAGAAGCTACGGCTTCGCGACGTTTGGCAAACTATTGGGGCAATTGTGCGAGAAGAGCAGCCAATTGAAGCTGTGGTCGGAAAACTCGGCTTTGAAAATCGGCCTTAGCAGTTCCGACTCACCCAAGCCGCAAATGACTAAGACTAACTGGCTCGAGGCGTTTAAGGTACAGCTCGACCAGTTTAAACAGGACGGCTTTGAGAGGATAAATCCCTCCATACTCAAAAGCGCCATTCAAGCCGAATACCCCGACTTCGAGGAGCGCCAGATAGGTTTCAAACGCTTCAGCGACGTAATGAAGCGGCTTGAAAAGGAAGGGCTTTTAAAAGTCGAGATGGACGAGGCGCATACGATGCTTTTGAAGATTTGCTGACCGGGTATTGATGATTATGAGACTACTTTTACACATATGCTGCGCTCCGTGCTCCATTTACTGCATAGAGACCCTCAGGCGGGAGGGCGTGGAACCGGTCGGATTCTGGTTTAACCCCAATATTCACCCCTTCACCGAGTATAGAGCCAGAAAAACCGCGCTCGAGGAATATTCGCGCTCAATCGATTTGGAACTCGCAGAGTTCGGCGAATACGGGCTTCGGGATTTTCTGGGGGGGATAGCGTCGTTTGAGGAGCGATGCGCGTTTTGTTACGAGACGCGGCTTTCTCAAACCGCAAAGTACGCCGCCCAAAACGGATTCGACGCGTTTTCGACGACGCTGTTGATAAGCCCGTACCAGAACCACGGGCTTTTGCGCGAAGTCGGAGAAAGGGCGGGAAGGGAAAATGGCATAGATTTCCTCTACCGCGATTTCAGGCCGGGCTTTCGCGAGGGGCAGCAAAAAGCCAGGGAACTGGGACTTTACATGCAGAAATACTGCGGCTGCGTGTTCAGCGAGGAGGAACGCTACGACAGGCGCTACAGGAAAAAGCCCGCGCAAAAGCCCTCGAATTAGACATTCCATTTGAAATTAACTCTTTGAAATCTACTTTCCGGGAAGTGAAATTATGGAGCGTTACGACGCGACGGTGATCGGCGCCGGCCACGCGGGCTGCGAGGCGGCGCTTTGTTTGGCCCGCATGGGCTTTAATACGCTTCTTGCGACGATGAATCTTGACGCGGTGGCTATGATGCCGTGCAATCCCGCGATAGGCGGAACCGCGAAGGGGCATCTGGTCAGGGAGGTCGACGCGCTCGGAGGCGAGATGGGGCGGGCTATAGACGATGTGTTCATACAGTCGCGAATGCTCAATACCGGAAAAGGCCCGGCGGTATACTCGCTCAGGGCGCAGGCCGATAAGAAAGCCTATCAGTCGCGCATGAGAAGGGCTTTGGACGAGCAGGACAGGCTCACACTCAGACAGGCTGAGGTTAAGGACATAATCGTGGAAAACGGTCGCGTTAAGGGCGTCGAAACCATGACGGGCTGTATGATCGAATCCCCGGTCGTAATAGTCTGCACGGGCGTATACCTCGACAGCAGCATCATTATAGGCCCCTGCTCGTGGCAGGGCGGGCCGCAGGGTCTTATGTCGTCCAGGAACCTCGGGATGTCGCTGCGGAATCTGGGATTCGAGCTTCGCCGCTTTAAAACCGGCACGCCCGCGCGGCTCGACGGCAGGACTATAGACTTTTCGAAGATGATTGCTCAACCGGGCGACGAGAAAATAACGCCTTTCTCGTTTATGACGGCGGGCGAGCTTAAAAACAGAGCCATGTGCTACCTGACGTATACGACGGAGGAGACGCACGATATAATCAGGAAGAATCTGCACCTCGCGCCCATGTACTCCGGAAAGATACACGGGACCGGCGCGCGCTACTGCCCGTCGATTGAGGACAAGGTTGTGAAGTTCGCCGACAAAGAGCGCCATCCCATATTCATAGAGCCGGAGGGGCTTTATACCGTCGAGTGGTACGCTCAGGGCTTGTCCACCTCCATGCCCGAGGACGTGCAGCGCATGATATACCACAGCGTTCCCGGCCTTGAAAACGCTCAACTCGTCCGCCTCGCCTACGCCATAGAATATGACTGCATAGACCCCACGCGCCTCAAAGCGACGCTTGGCTGCGCGGATATAGAGGGGCTTTATTTCGCGGGGCAGATAAATGGCACGTCGGGCTATGAGGAGGCCGCGGCTCAGGGGATACTGGCGGGGCTGAACGCCGGAATGTGGCTAAAGGGCGGGGACGAAATAATACTGACGCGGGCGGACGCCTATATAGGCGTTCTGGCTGACGACCTTGTCACAAAGGGCGTTGACGAACCCTACCGCATGATGACCTCGCGCGCCGAGTACAGGCTCCTCTTAAGGCAGGACAACGCCGATTTGAGGCTCACCGAAACGGGATTCAGGGCGGGTCTCGCGAGATGTGAGCGCTATGAGAAAATGCTTGAAAAGAAAGCCAATACTCAACTGGCAATCGATATGATTCATTCAAAACGCCTCGCGGCCAGGCTTCAAATGCCGCAGGTGCGCATAGAGGATTTGTTCGTATCGGTTCCCGGCCTTGAAAACATCCCTTCGGACGCGCTTGAGCAGGCCGAAATATCGGTCAAGTACGAGGGATATTTAAAGCGCCAGCAGTCTCAAATCGAACAGTTCCGCCGCGCCGAGGATATGAAAATGCCCGCGGATATGGACTATCTGTCGATGGACACGCTTCGCATAGAAGCCCGTCAAAAGCTCGCGAGACTTCGCCCCGCGTCGTTGGGCGAAGCCTCGCGCATCCCCGGAGTGTCCCCCGGGGATATACAGGTGCTCATGATAGCGCTGGAGAGGCACAGGAGGAATTAGAGCGAAAGAACGCGTTGCGCAGCGGGGTATACG
>JAUNBY010000351.1:2946-3366 GCA_030526935.1 Clostridia bacterium | reverse complement strand
TGATATGCTCAGCGGAGGGATTCCTTCCGCCCGCCATTTGCTCAACGCCGCGCAGGAGGTTTCGAGCACAAAGAAGTCAACATGTCTTATGACTCCCTGCGATTCGTAAAACGGAATAAACATATCCGGTTGTATAAGAACGCCGTCATCGCGCGTCTTTCGCACCAATGCTTCAGCGCCAATGATTCTCTTTGTTTTCAGATGCACCTTCGGTTGAAAACAGACGATAAAACGCCCGTCTTTTATCGATTGCAAAACCTCTTTAGGCGCTTCCCTGATTGTCGAGTATCCCAACTGGAAGCTCGACTCGTAATATATCTGCTTTTCGGCGTACATAAGCTCATCCGCTTTCAGTAGCTCTTTATCCATATCCATACGGCCTTCGTTCCATGTACATCCTATGGAAACATAGCTGTCGGC
>JAUNBY010000351.1:0-2936 GCA_030526935.1 Clostridia bacterium | reverse complement strand
CTTCAAAGTCCTTTTTTGTAACGTTCTCGCACATTACCAAAAATTCGTCTCCGCCCATGCGAAATACGTTTTCACCCATGTTTTTCTTCAACAGTTCGGATACATGAACTATCATCCTGTCTCCATAGGCATGTCCATAGGTGTCGTTTATGCGCTTGAGTCCGTTGATATCCACGAACACCAATCCAAGCGTATGCAAAGTATTTCTATCATGGCTCTGCATTATCTTGTTATACAAATTGCGGTTTCCCAAGCCCGTGAGCGTATCTGTGTAGCTCATGCGCTCCAGTTCCGCCATAAGCCGCCGCTTTTCCATCTCCTCCAAAACAAAGCTCGCGGCAGAGCGCAGCAAGTCCATATTGTCGCTGTTTACCTTCGGATCGTCTATGCCAAGAAAGCCCAAAATCTTCCCGTCGTTACGCAGCGGCGCGGCCAGCAAACTTTTGATCCCCTGCGCGTCGAGTATGTGAAAATCCGGTGACTCCGGGTTGAGATCCTCATGCAGAGAACTGATATAAAACTCTCCCGTTTCTTCAAACTTGCGCACCCAATCTTCCACAAACGCCATCGGAATTTCCTGAAGGTTGTCGATCTCGCGCGTCACACAAGGCGCGCACCATTCAAAGGTGTTGCTCATAACCTGCTTTTTAAAATCGAATTCAAATATATAAGCCCTGTTCGCCTGATAATACAGGGCGCAGTTTTCCAGAAACTGATTGATGGCTTTTTCGAAATCCGTCTCCTGAACCAGGGTTTGAATTCCCTTCAACTGGAAATTCCCCGTTGCCAGCTGATCCTCCAGGCGGGTTATCTCCCGGCGCTTCTCCGTCACATCATAAAGCACCTCAACCCGACACATCTGCCCGCTGATTTTAGTGAGCGTATCGCTTGCGCTCACCCACTTTTTGAGCGTTTTATTATAATACTCCCAGGAGTAAATCTCGCCTTCGCGCAGTTTTTTGTTTGTGCAAAACGGGCATGGCGCGTCAAGTCCCTGAAGCAGCTTATAACACTTGCATCCCCTGTAGTCATCTTCGGATTTAAGCGAATACATCCGCATCAGCGCTTTTGTCATATGGTACAGCTCATATGTCTCCACATCGCTGATATAGCTCAGGATACGGCCTTGTTGAACCATTAAAGAATCGAATTGTTCTAAAGTCATAATTTCCTCCCGCAGACACAGGTTACGCGTCGCGCTTTCCTTTAAGCCCAGTGTATTTCCGGTTGGATATCATCAGCGCGAGCCATCCGCCCGTCGCCAACAACATAATCGCCATCCATGGCAGCACATCCACCGATATACCAGTAGGCACGGGAACTTCCCGCGCGTTGGTGTAGGTAAATTGGTAATCGCGCATCGCCGGATTAAGATAATACACTCCGGTATCCGATCCGGTAATATCTGTTGTGTCGCTGCCGTCATAGATTGTGATTGAGGTCTCATAGCCCTCGCCATCGAGCCCTGTTTCAACAATCCGCACCTTGTCGGTCCCGTCCATGCCGGTCAATGTATATGTCTGACCATGCATGAGGGAAAACGCCGCGCTGCCGGTATCGTCAAGCGTCAAAACTGTGTCTTCCGGCGCGGCGACATCGATGCCGGAAAGCGTCGAGCCTGTAAGCGTAATTTGAGTTCCCTGCGCAAACGAAATATCGTTTTCGTCGGTAAAGGTAACTTTGAAATCAAACGACCGGTATTTATCGCCCATATTGCCCTGCACCTGTTTAGCCACGACTATGTTCATCGGGGACAGCGCATAGAAGCCGGAATCGTGATTAGCCGATATCTGATCGATATTCGCCATGGTGTTGCTCGCCGGCTCCATCACAATACCAAGAATCACCGTTTTCTGAAGCAGATTATTGCCGTCATAGGTCGGGATGCCGTCCGAATCCACCGTGTCGTCACTGCCGCCGTCAACAGCCGTAGCCATATAATTCACCAGTTTAACGTCGCCGCTGGTAAACTTCACTGCGTAGGTTCCAGCGTCCAGACCGGTAAAGTTATACTCGCCCTCGTTGAAAGCAGTCGTTTCTCCCGTCGCCGCGTCTTTTTGATAGCCGGTAAAAACCGTCATCGCATAGCCATTCGCGTCATAATAAGGCTCGTAATCCTCCTCGACAGTGGGGTCGCCGTTCTCCCTGAGCTTGTAAAGCGTCACCTTTACGCCGTCGAGCATGGTCTCGTCGTCCTGCCGTACGCCGTCAATATCGCCGTCCAGCCATGTCACGCCCCGCAAAGAGCGCTTTACCGTATATATCCGCGATGGATATCCGTCGAGCTGGTTAGCCAGCACGTCGCCCGGCATGGGATTGGAAAGCGTGAACTCCACGTCGATATGCAGCGTCTGGTTGCCTGGCAGTTCGCCAACCATAACCAGCGCGACAGGATTGAAATTCTCCCTCGGAGGATTCAGTTCCGCGGTATTGTTAGCATCATTGTAAGAAAACGGAGTATCGATTTTGATAAATTCAACTCCAGTCGTGCCCGATCGTATAGCATCAGCCGTTAAAGCGCTGGCAGAGGCAGTGCGCACGTTCGGGTCGTCAGTGTAGTACACCTCCCAGCTACTAAGATTGGTCAGCCAGGCTGTGTCTGTATTAATCTTCCAACCCGTTATATATATCTTACAATCTTCATCGCCCAATATGGTACCCATTCCGTCGCCTGAATAAGGCAACACGTCTATCACCACCTGATTTTGCAACGCACTGGCGGAATTATTGCCTACGTTGATCGTCCAATTGTAAGTTGAACCCGCATCGACATAGGTGTTCACCGGCAGTTTAGAGCGTGATAAAGACACATTCTTTGATACGGTAATGCCGACCTGCGAGTAGTTGACATTACCCGATGCAGGCTTAAGTTCGTATTTACAGCGGGAAGTAGCGATGTTATTCAGCTGTTCGCCGTTTTTAACGTCCGTACTTTC
>JAUNBY010000350.1 GCA_030526935.1 Clostridia bacterium | reverse complement strand
TCGAACCCCGGACCAATCGGTTATGAGCCGACCGCTCTGACCAACTGAGCTAAAGACCCACGCCTTTACAGGCGCCCACAAAGGGAAATGGTGACCTCTAGGGGACTCGAACCCCTGTTACCGCCGTGAAAGGGCGGTGTCTTAACCGCTTGACCAAGAGGTCAGAAAGCTTTGCGATCTGGTCGGGGTGACAGGATTTGAACCTGCGACCCCATGCTCCCAAAGCACGTGCGCTACCGAACTGCGCTACACCCCGTCGGGATCGGCAAGCGACGATAAGTATTATATCAACACACGCCCATAAAGTCAAGTGCCTTTCGTACATTTAACATTCGGCGCATTTTCGCATTTTTGCGGTAGACACAACCTGAAGCCGACGCGCGAAAGCGCGGCTTATCCTCTATGCGAAGCGCCCTATAAGGTTGAACGCGACGCCTCAAAACAGACGCGTTTTACGGCGACGCGCATTTATCGCCATCCGCGTTCAACCCTGTCGGCGCAAATCACGGTATAAATGCGCGCGTCTTTACGGAATATTCTCTATGTCGCCTATGCCCTTCGCAACGCGGTGGCAGTACCACTTTAAGCGTTCTATGAGTTTTAGTTGGCTTACGAGCTGGCCGTATGACTGCCGGGCCTGTTTAAGAGCTATTACGTCGGGCTTTTTGGCGGCGTAGCTGTTCATACTCAGCTGGCTCGCGACCGCCACAAACGACATGTCCGCAAGCTTCGCCTGTGTCAGGCGCGCGGCGAACTGCGTGGGCGTCTCTCCGGGCGCGGGGGATTGCCCCTGATACTCGAGGGCCAAAAGTATCGCGCGATACCACGTCAGAAGCTTCTCGGAGGTGTTTTTCATCCCGCGCGTCATGGCGTTCGGATTGCTGTCCTTGAGGCGCTTGGCCAGAAACGCTATCGCCACAGCCAGGGGCACGATGAGTAAAATCCACCACAGATTTGGCCTGTCGTCGGGATTATCATAATAATCCTCGTATGTTTCGCCCTCTGGGTCATCTTCCGGTTGGGAGTCGGCCGTTTCATCCGATTCGCCTTGCGAGGGATCGCCCTGGGCGGTGTCGTCGCCGTCGTCGCCCGCGTCATCCGCGTCGGACTCGTCCTCGCCCGAGTCGTCGTCTTCCCCGGCATCGGGCGACGGCGTAGGTTCCGCGCCGGTATCGTCCATGTAGTCGCTGTCGTAATCGCCCTGCTCGTCGCCCAGGTCGCGTTCGCCGGAGGACTGACCGTCGGAAGTGTAGCTGTCGCCGCTTCCGGGCGTCGGGTTAAACGTAACCCAGCCTATGCCCGAGAAATACACCTCTACCCAGGCGTGGGCGTTTTTTCCCGTTACGAGCGTCGTGCCGCTCGATCTGGCGGGAACCATATATCCCTCTACGTATCGCGTCGGAAGCCCCACCATGCGCCCCATAACGGCCATCGCGGAGGCGAAATAGCTGCAGTAGCCCCGTCTGGACTGAAGCAGGAAAAAGCTCACGAAGTCGCGATTGCGGGGGGGATAATTGACGTCGAGCGTATAGCTGTAATTCTCCTTGAGGTACGAGTCCAGCGCCAGCGCCTTATCATAGGGAGTTATGGCGTTTTGCGTTATGGTCTGCGCGAGTCGATATACGCCGTCCTCTATGCCCGCCGGAAGCTCGGTATAGGCTTGCCTGATCGATTCGTAATCGTCGTCGGCGCGACCCGACGCGGAGACGACGAGCTGCCGCATGGCCCTCGTATCCCCCGTTTGTATATAGGCGTCTATGCCGTAGGTGTCGGAAGGCTGAACGCCACGGGTTATGAAAACCTCGCCGGAGGTGCTGAAATAAGCCGCGAGATCGAGGGATATGTCGAGATCTATCAGCCTGTGAGGTACGAAAAGCGTTGAAATGCTCTCGCTTACGACGGTGACAAGGGCGTTTACGCGCTCCAAGGCTCCGGAGACGTCAAGCCCTTCGAGCTTGTCTATGTCAAACACGCCGTCGCGAATCGCGCGCCTCATGGGGTCGATAAACACATAGCGGCTGTTTATGGCGCTTTCCGTCCATGAATATGTCGTATAGGTGCGCTTTATGGAACCTCGAAGCAAAAGCGTATCGTCGGTTTCGACTATCATGACGTTTGACAGGTCGGGATCGGCGGGACCTCCGAGCACTTCGCCCATTGGTTGAAAGCCGTCGGAGCTTATCGAATAAGTTGTTCGGGGATCGGTATAGAAAAAGTAGTCGTTGAACATGTCGCGAACCTTCTGCGCGGCCTGTTCGAGCGGCTGCCATGTGGGATTTCCCGAGGGGATGAGCATTATCGCCAAAAGCGCCACGATTAACGCCGTGGGTATGGCCCTTACATACGCCGTCTTACTGTCGGCGGCGCGCGTGAACATGCAGGCCATTCCCGCGGCGGCTAAAAAGGCGTACGTGGTATTTATCGAGCGCGACAAAAGCCACGCGCACATCATAAGCACTATGCAAAGCGCAAGGGCGGGATAAACCCCTCCGTCCATATCCACCAGCCAGAAAAGAAACGCCGTCAGCGCCACTCCAATAAACAGAGCTATCGTCGTCGCGTATTCGTTTATCGAAGCTTCCTCCCCCGAGGTGAGCGCCGCGACTTGTGATATAAGCCCTCCAAGCGACGAAAAAAACCTGAACCTCGAAAAACTCAATACCGCTATGAGCCCTATGACAAGCGCAAAAGCGGCTATGGCTCCCTTTTTCGACATGGAGCCTACGGCGAAAATAAGTCCGGTCAAAACACAGCTTATGGCGACCATGCCCGTCACCGCGTCAACCGAGAGCGCCTGGCAAAGCATCATCGTCAGCGCCATGCCCATAACGGAGGACACGAGCGCCGAGCCGAGCAAATCGGTCCATCTATCGCGCCATTCCATATTTTTCCTCTATCATCTGCTTTTTTCCCAGTCCCTGTCCCCAGGGATCAATTTTAAAGGCCATTATACCCATCATCTTAAGCCTGGATATGGCCACGTTCGCTTCCTCTCTGCGGCTGTCGGTTATCCAGCATACGCACACGCTCATGCCGGCGGTTTTGAGTTGCGCCGCCTGGTCGATAACGCGCGAGTTGAGTCTGGGCGTGATAAGCGCCGTCCCTCCCGTCCTTTGCATACGCCGCATTTCCAGCATTATTACCTTTTCAAACTGATAGGGACTGTCGAATTTGACGTGCGCCAATTCCCTGATAAAAGAATTCATGTTTGCGGGGCAATCGCCGCTTATTTCGGTTGGACGCGAGCACATGAGAGGCATCCTTACCGGGTAATCGGCGCTCAGTTGTTCGGTTATTATAGAATCCGCCGTTTCGATTACCGCGTCCTCTGTCGTGAGCGCGTGGCTTTTAAACGATCCTATAGGGTAAAGG
>JAUNBY010000349.1 GCA_030526935.1 Clostridia bacterium | reverse complement strand
AATTCTCAAATCCTCGCAAAAATAACAAGCCTTTACCCATAAGCCCGTTTATTGAGCTTGATAAACCTCCAGCGATTATATATAATATTGATTGGCATATTTGTTGTGAGGTGGCCGGCTAACCGGCGAAGCGATAATGTACGAAACCTTGTGCATTCGGGGGGGAGCGCGCTTAAGCGGCGAGGTAGCGGTCAGCGGGGGCAAGAATGCAGCCGTGGCTATTATACCCGCGGCTTTGTTGGCGCATTCTCCGTGCGTTATAGAAAACCTCCCGAATATCGAAGACGTTCACGTGCTTATAAAAATGCTCAGGTATCTAGGCGCGGAAGTCGAGTTTGAGAACAATACCATGCGCGTCGATCCCACGACCGTCGATAAATACATGGCTCCGTACGAGCTTTCCCGCATGATGCGGGCGAGCTATTACCTGGCGCCTGTTTTATTGGGACTGTTCGGCCGCGCCGTGGTTCCGCTGCCCGGCGGCTGCGATTTGGGCGCGCGCCCCATCGACCAGACAATAAAGGGCATGATGGCCCTGGGCGCTGACGTAAAGGTCGAACGCGGGGCGATAACGGTATCGGCGGTCGAGCTTTGCGGGTCAGAGGTGTATCTGGACATGCCCAGCGTCGGAGCGACGGTCAACACCATGCTGACCGCCGTGAGCGCCAAGGGAAATACCATCATCTACAACGGCGCGAAAGAGCCGCATATAGTCGATCTCGCCAACTTTCTGAACTCCATGGGCGCGCGCGTAAAGGGTGCGGGAACCGATGTGATTCGCGTTCAGGGCGGCCGCCCTCTTCGCGGCTCGAATTATATGATAATCCCCGACCAGATCGAAACCGGCACCCTGATGATAGCCGCCGCCGCCACGGGCGGAGACGTCGTCATAACCGGCGCCATTCCCACACATATGGAGGCGCTGTCGGCGAAGCTCCTTGAAATGGGCGTGTTCGTAGGCGAGGAAGATGACCGCATACATATACGCTCCGACGGAAACCTCCGCTCGATAAATATAAAGACGCAGGTCTATCCCGGCTTTCCCACCGACCTTCAGCAGCCCATGGCCGCGCTTCTTTGCACCGCCAACGGCTCGAGCACAATCACTGAGACGATTTTTGAATCGCGCTTCCGCTACGTCGAGGAACTGAAGCGCATGGGGGCGGACATTCGCGTGTTCGGCCGCACCGCCGTGGTCGACGGCATCGACCGGCTTATAGGCGCTCCCGTAACCGCTACCGACCTTCGCGCCGGCGCCGCCATGATAGTCGCGGGACTTATGGCCGAAGGCATTACGGAAATCTCAGGACTAAATTACATAATGCGCGGCTATGAGGATATAGACGATAAACTTCGAAAGCTCGGAGCCAACGTCGAGCGCGTCCGGCACGGGCGCTGACAACCAGGTTTAACGCGTTAAGAAGGGGCTGTCTCAATTGATTTGAGGCAGCCCCTTTTAAGCCGTGGTACTATTTCGCGAATTCTATCGCGCGGGTTTCTCTTATGACGTTTACCTTTATCTGACCCGGGTATTCCATTTCCTTCTCGATTCGCTTTACGATTTCCTTCGCCAGTATAAGCGTTCCCGCGTCGTTTACGTCTTCGGGCTTGACCACGATGCGCACTTCGCGGCCGGACTGTATGGCGTAAGACTTTTCTACTCCGTCGAAGGAATCGGCTATCTCCTCGAGCTTTTCGAGGCGGTGTATGTAATTCTCTATGGATTCTCTGCGCGCGCCGGGGCGTGCGGCGGAGATGGCGTCGGCGGCCTGAACGAGCACCGCTTCGACCGTCTGAGGCTCCACGTCGTTATGATGAGCCTTTATAGCGTTTATGACGGCCTCGGACTCGTGGAACTTCTTGGCTATATCCGCGCCTATGGTCACGTGCGTGCCTTCGACTTCGTGGTCGATGGCCTTGCCTATGTCGTGCAACAGACCGGCGCGCTTGGCGAGTTGCACGTCAGCTCCCAGTTCCGCCGCCATGACTCCCGCCAAGTGGCTTACCTCGAGCGAGTGCTTGAGCACGTTTTGTCCGTAGCTCGTGCGGTAACGCAGACGTCCCAGTAGCTTGACCAGCTCGGGATGTATCGAGTGAAGGTTGGTCTCGAACACGGCCTGTTCACCGGCCTCGCGGATCTGGTTTTCAACTTCCTTCTTGGCCTTCTCGACTGTTTCCTCTATGCGGGCGGGGTGAATGCGCCCGTCGGTTATCAGTTTCTCAAGCGCTATGCGCGCGACCTCGCGCCTTACGGGGTCGAAGCCCGATATTATGACCGCCTCCGGCGTATCGTCGATTATCAGATCCACGCCCGTCGCGGTTTCGAGAGAGCGGATATTGCGACCCTCGCGACCTATTATGCGACCCTTCATGTCGTCGTTTGGAAGGGCGACGACGGATACGGTCGTTTCGGCTACATGGTCGGCAGCGCATTTCTGAATCGCCAGCGTTATCAGATTGCGCGCCTTCTTGTCGGCTTCGGCCTTGGCTTTTTGCTCTATATCGCGAACGAGCGCGGCGGCGTCGTGATAGGCGTCCTTTTGTATCCTGCTCACGAGCATCGCCCGGGCTTCCTCGAGGGTCATATTGCTTATCCTCTCGAGTTCTTCCTGCTGCTGTTCCTTGAGCAAAAGCGCTTCCTGCTCGACGCGTTCTGCGTCCTTGTACTTCTTGTTGAGGCTTTCCTCGCGAAGTTCGAGGTTGTCGAGCTTCTTATCGAGGGTTTCCTCGCGCTGTGCCGCGCGCCTTTCAAGGCGCGTAACCTCGCTGCGACGATCCTTAACTTCCTTGTCGAGTTCTCCCTTGAGCTTGATTATCTCTTCCTTGGCCTCGAGAAGCTTTTCCTTCTTCTGCTCCTCCGCCTTGCGCGTCGCGTCGTCCAACAGTCTCTTAGCGAACTCCTCGGTGCGACCTATCTTCTTCTCCATCACTTTCTGACGATATAGAAAGCCCGCGTAAGCGCCCGCCAACAGCGCGGCTATAATTAACAAAATTGCTATGAACGGATTCAATGTCCCGTATCCCCCTCCTTTAATAATTATTTGCATACCTGGTATAAATGGCAAACCGCATAATAGCGGTAAAATTGCTATTAAGTCTTCGAAACGCGCTATGGTGCGCCAAGCGCGCTCTCGACTCCCATGACATGCCGATTGACTTATATTTTATCTTCAATCCATTATTATGTCAAGATAAGTTATTATTTATTCGAATGGCAAAATGGTGCAAGAGGCGCGTCGGAGCGATTATCTTACAATCGGAATACTGCCCGCGCTTTCAGGGCATGTAATTGTAGCGCGATGGAAAACGAATTATGATATTAATCCGGTTGGTTACAATTGAATGTTAAATTTTCTATTGACTTGATTTTTTTGGCGTAAGTGG
>JAUNBY010000348.1 GCA_030526935.1 Clostridia bacterium | reverse complement strand
GTTCCAGCGTCGTCGTCTTGCCATACTGCCGCGCGCGGTTGATTATAAAATATTCTCCCGCGTCCACATAATTCACGATAATCTCGTCGATCTTTTTGCTGGTGTCGACCATATAGTGAACAGCCGGGACGCACGGCCCCGTGATGTTGAAGACCTTCCGCTTTGCCATGTCGTTCGCCTCCTTCCGCGCCGTCTGAGCGGATAAAAACCCATAATCAGTATACCATGCTTTTGAGCGTCAGGCAAGCAAACTATTTAACGCTCGTTAATCGCCTTTACTTGCACTCCCCGATTTCCTCCCGCAGTTTCGCGAGCATTTCTCCAATCTCGGCGGATTTAAACTGATAGCTCGAGCGATTGACTATGAACCGGGCTGAAATCAGGAATATCTCCTCGAACACCTTAAGGTGGTTTTCCTTGAGCGTCCGCCCAGATTCGACTATATCAACTATCACGTCTGACAATCCCAATATTGGCGCAAGCTCTATTGAACCTGACAGCTTTATAAGTTCTATCTGGCGGTTGAGCTTCTTATAGTATGCGGCGGCGGAGTTCGTGTATTTGCTCGCGACCCTTAAAACGCGGTTGCGGTCGTCTATGAAGTCCTCCCTGGCCGCCACGCACAGCCGGCATTTGCCGATACCCAGATCTAAAAGCTCGTAGACATCCGCGCCAGTCTCCACGAGCACGTCCTTTCCCACGACGCCCACGTCCGCCGCGCCGTGCTCGACGTATATCCCAACGTCCGATGGCTTGACGAGCAGATACCGGGCTTTCTCGCCCTCTATGACGAGCTTGCGGTCGTCCGACAGGAATTCCCCGCACTCGTAGCCGATTTTTGAGAACAGTTTATATACCGTGTCCCCGAGCCTCCCCTTGGGCAGCGCGACGTTAAGCATCCTCGAGCGCCTCCTTTACGGTCGTTTTGCGCCCGAAGCGCATGTCGGCGGGGGCGTTGATTTCGCAGCGAACCTTGAGACCCATCGAGTTAAGCTTCTCCGCCGCGAGCGCCACCCGTTCCGGAGATTCGCCCGCTTCGTATAACAGCAACACGTCCGCGTCCGGGTCTGAGCGGTAATCGTAAAGCGTCTCAAGCTCGTTGAGATTGACGGCGAAGCCTATGGCGTCGATGTCGCGGCCGAATTTCTTCAACAGATTCGGATATCCGCCACCGGTGAGTACGCTTCGCGGCAACCCCTCAACGAAGCCCTGAAGGGTCACTCCGTTATAGTATTCCATGTCGCCTGTAAGTGAAAAGTCGAGCGTACACCTGTCGATGCATTTCGCGGCTTTCAGCGCCAGCGATATGCCGTACAGATTGTCAACCGCCCGGCTCATTCCCGGCATAATGGCCATCGTCCTGGCCTTTTCGAGCGTCGCCTCATAGGGGCCGCAAAGTTCCAGAAGTCCAAGTATCATGTCGGCGGCGGCGGGAGCCATGCCAAGGGCCAGCGCGCGCGCCTTAAGCTCGTGCGCGTTTTTGGCCCTCAACAGCCCCGTAATCTCGCGCCTCGCCGCCTGTCCGATCGACAGCGCGTCCATCAAAGACGCCACGTAGCCGACGTTTCCTATCTGCATGAAGTAATTGGGAGAGATGCACCCAAGCGTCTTCGCCGCCAGAACCACGACCTCGCCCGTCGCGCAGTCGTCGCAGGGGCCTAAGTACTCCAGCCCCAACTGGCTTATCTCGCGATAACACGCGCTCGGCTTGTCGAACCGGTATACGCTTTCGATATAGTACAGCTTCTCCGACGAAGTTTCGGTCGCCCTCGTATTTTTGACTATAGACAGCGTGACGTCGGGCTTGAGCGCAAGAACCCGACCGTCAACGTCGTTGAAGGTTATAATCTGCCTGTCCTTTAAAAAACCCTTGTTTTCAAGATACAGATCGTATGCCTCGAACTTGCCCATTCGATATTTGCGGTATCCGCGCTTCTCGAACATGTCGCGTATGTTCCATACGACCTCTTCGTCGCGCTTCATGTCGAATTTTGCCTGGCACATATTCTCACCCCTCGTGCGGGGTATTGTACCATGACACGCGGCGCTCTGTCAAGTTAATATACTAGCACGGTAAAGCGACGGGCGAGCTTAATTAAAAACCCTTAATTAAAGACCAGCTTGCTTTCGCGCATATCATCGGGAAGAACTTCCACCTGCTGCGCCATAAGCGCCATATACACTTCGCCGTCCTCCTCGTAGTAAAACGGATGACCCGTTACGACGGCCCAGGCGTCGTGTTCGGGCAGATCGCCCTCGTAATAGCAATCAAGCCCGTAGGGTATAATCCCCTCGTTCTCGTCGAAGTAGTCCCTGAGAACCGCGAAATTGACGTATTGTTCGCTTTCGTCATAGCGGTGAACATAGCCCGCTATGCGCACGGTGAGAAGGGCGGTTCCGTCGAATTCGTGCATAAGCTCGTGCAATTGCGTCATAAATCCGTCGGTCGCTATGTCAAAGTCCGGTTCCTCGGCAATAGCCTGGCAGGAAATAAGCATAAGCGCCGCCATCAATGCGATTATTCTTTTCATATGTACCTCCTCGTTTGTTTAATATGACGTTAAAATAGAGACCGTTGTTCCGGGAATGGGATATTTAACGCTACAGGCGGGCGGATGATGGAAACGGAAAACGGATAATTATGACAGTTTGAAAATATCGATTGCGTTTTTTATACTTGTGTGGTAAAATTATGCTGATGCGATTGTATTATGTATTGGAGGGGAGAGCGTGCAGACTGAATTGACGATCAACGCCCCCATGTTCTTTGCGCGTGGAGGGGACAGAAACTATATGATGCGCTCCGAAAGGAGGGGGGGACACGAAGGCCGTATGCCTCCCAAAAAGAAACGCAAAAAGCCATCGAAGCACCCCGTATACGCGTTTTTTACTATTTTGCTGCTTCTTATACTTTTCCCGGTCGGACTTATCATGCTGTGGGTGCCGAAGCTTCGATGGACAAAGGCGACCAAGCTTGTGCTGACGGTCGTCACGGGCGTATTGTTCTTTCTGCTGATGGCGTTCGCGCTGAATTTCGAATCGGACAATCAGACGATCACCGATATACAAAACGCGGCAAAGTCGCGCCTTGATTACGTGTTCGTATCCGTGAGGGAAACCGCGACTAACACCGAGCGAATGAAGGACAATCTGTTCTACCATACGCCAAGAGCCGCCGACGCCGCGACTTCGGCCGCGTTATCGATTGCGGGCAACGTAGTTTCGACGGTACACGACAATACGCGCGCCGTAATAGACTCCGCGCCCGTCATCGCGGGAACGGCTTTGAAATACATATCCGACGCGGTGGACGGCGCGGGTTCCGCGGTGAGGTCGATTTTGCCCATTCAGGAAGAAGATTCGCCCGTACAGCCCGACGCCGCCTCGCCGTCGCCCG
>JAUNBY010000347.1:1513-3407 GCA_030526935.1 Clostridia bacterium | reverse complement strand
TATTCTACCAATATTATACATCGCATGTCCGAATATGTCAACGAATTCATATAAATGGGCGTAGAAAGCATTATCCCAAATTACCCCCAAATTATCCAGTTTTCATTCCGCGCCATCCCGCGTTTTGAAACCGGCTCATTGACATTCAAAAACCGCTGTGATATTATAGTCTTGCACATGGGAGTAGATGGGCGCTGGTGTGTCCCCCGGTCTTCAAAACCGGCGAGGGTTGTTAATAGCTGCCCGGGTGGGTTCGATTCCCACATATTCCCGCCAAAGGGTCGTTGCGTATTGTTTTACCCAACGGCCTTGTTTATTATGGCTGTCGCCGGGACTTTCTCGGCGCGTAGCGTTTTTATCCTGTTTATGTGAACGACGAAAGCGCATCGTCGCTCAAAGCGCCGGATACGTTAAAGAACTGTAAACACGGGAGGGAAAAATGGGCAATAATGAACTACTGCGCCGAATACCGAAGGTGGACAACATACTTCGTCATGAAGCCGTCGCGTCTTTGCCCATTCCCGCGAGGATCATCGCCGACGTCGTTCGCGGGAAGCTCGAAAATTTGCGCCAATCGATCATCAATGGCCAAATAGCGGAGCTTCCCGACGAGGATGAAATAATCCGCGATATACTCTCGTCGGCGAAAAAGGCGGCAAAAGCGAGCCTGAGAAGGGTTATAAACGCTACTGGCGTCACGCTTCATACAAACCTCGGAAGGGCGTGTCTATCCGAAAAGGCTATAGCGGCGATAGCTGAAGCCGCGGGGAATTACTCGACGCTCGAATACAATTTAGAAGCGGGTGAAAGAGGCTCGCGCCACGCGCACGTAGAGGGGCTTTTGTGCCGCCTGACGGGAGCGGAAGCGGCTATGGCGGTCAACAACAACGCGGCGGCGGTGCTTTTGATACTGTCCGCGCTTGGACAGGGAGGCGAAGTCGTCGTCTCGCGCGGAGAACTGGTTGAGATAGGCGGCTCGTTCAGAATACCCGAGATAATGGAACAGTGCGGGTGTCGTCTGCGCGAGGTTGGAGCGACCAATAAAACGCACCTGCGCGATTACGAAAGAGCCATAAACTCCGAAACCCGCGCGCTTTTGAAAGTTCATACCAGTAACTTCCGCATAATAGGCTTTTCGGAGTCGGTGTCGCTTGAGGAACTTGTGGCGCTAGGCGAAAGGGCGGGCTTGCCCGTCATAGAGGATTTGGGAAGCGGCTGTCTTTTCGATTTGGAATTGTTCGGCATATACGACGAACCCGCGGTTATTGACAGCGTAAAGGCCGGGGCTGATATAATAAGCTTTTCTGGCGATAAATTGCTTGGAGGCCCGCAGGCGGGGATAATCCTCTGTAAGAAAAAGTGGATAGACCGGCTTAAAAGGCACCCGCTTGCCAGAGCAGTGCGACTTGACAAGATGACGCTCGCCGCGCTCGAGTCTACGCTTGACAGTTATCTCGACCCGCAAAGGGCGTTGAATGAAATACCCACGCTCAGAATGCTTGCATCTTCGCCTGACGAACTTCGAGAAAAGGCGCGGCGGCTTAAGGCGGCGCTTAATGAACGGGGCGTTGACTGCCGCGTTATCGACGAGATCGATCAGGTGGGCGGAGGAAGCGCGCCTATGCAGCAGATCCCAACAAGCGCGGTGGCGATCGTCTCAAAGAACATAAGCGCTGACGAACTGGAGCGCCGGTTGAGGCTTTCCGATCCCCCTGTCGTCGGGCGCATAGTCAAAGATCAATATCTGCTGTCAGTCAGGACGCTGTTTGAAAAGGACTTTGCCGACATCGCCCAAATCGTATCGGAGGCGATAATATGAAACACGTAATCATCGGCACGGCCGGACACGTCGATCACGGCAAGACGCTGTTAATAAAAGCGCTCACCGGTATAG
>JAUNBY010000347.1:0-1413 GCA_030526935.1 Clostridia bacterium | reverse complement strand
GCCGGACACGTCGATCACGGCAAGACGCTGTTAATAAAAGCGCTCACCGGTATAGACACCGACAGGTTAATTGAGGAAAAAAAGCGCGGCATAACCATCGAACTGGGCTTCGCGCACCTTGATTTCGCCGATGGTACGCAAGCCGGCATAATAGACGTTCCGGGGCACGAGAAGTTCATAAAGAATATGCTTGCCGGCGCGGGAGGCATCGACCTGGCGATGCTCATTGTCGCGGCGGACGAGGGCTTCATGCCGCAAACGGTCGAGCATCTGAATATACTGAGATTGCTCGGTATTAAGGACGGACTTATAGTAATCACAAAGACGGATCTTGCCGATCCCGACTGGATCGAGGTAATACGCGAGGACGCGGAAGAACGCGTAAAGGGCACATTTCTGGAAGGGAAACCCGTAATGGAAGTTTCGGCATACACTGGACAGGGCATACCCGAGTTAAAGGAAAAGCTGTGGCGGCTTGTCCTGGAGGCGTCGGAAAAGAATCCGCGCGTACCGTTCAGACTGCCCATAGACCGCGTGTTCACAGTCGAGGGCTTCGGCACCGTAGTCACGGGAACGCTTATAGAGGGCAGTTTGAACGAAAACGAAATGGCGCAACTCGTACCGTCGGGACAAATGGCAAAGATCAGGAGCGTTCAGGTTCACGGAAAAAGCGTGCCCGCCGCGTTTGCGGGGCAGCGCGCAGCGGTAAACCTCGCGGGAATCAAAAAGACCGATATTCAGCGCGGGGACACCGTCGCGAAACCCGGCTCGGTTTCGGTAAACCTCATGCTCGACGCCAGGCTTGAAAACCTGAAAAACTCCGGACGCGTAGTTAAAAACGGCTCTACTGTTCACCTCTATCATGGCGCGAGCGCAGTGCTGGCTAAAGCGGTTTTGCTCGACAAGGAGGAACTCATCCCCGGCGAGAGCTGCTACGCGCAATTGCGCCTTAAACAGCCCATAGCCGCGAAATCAGGCGACAGATTTGTGATACGCTTTTACTCGCCCGTTGAGACTATAGGCGGAGGCGTGATACTCGACGACTCGCCCGCAAAGCACCGCCGGGGCGACAAAAATGTACTGACGGCTCTGAAAATATTGGAAAGCGGCTCAGACGATCAAAAGCTCGCTCAATCGATAGCGGAAGAAGAGCTAAAGATGCCCGACGCCACGGCGCTGGCTAAAAAACTCGCAATGGACGCGGAAGAGCTGTCTCGTCAGCTTAATCAAATCTTGAATCGCGGGCTTGTCGTCGAAGTCCTGCCCGGCAGGTATATAGCGGCGTCGGTGCTTGACGAGGTGTGGGGGAGATGTCAAAAGCTTTGGGAGGGTTATCACAAACAAAACCCGCTGCACGCGGGAATGAAGCGCGCGGAACTGAGGCAAAAGCTGTTCCCGCACGTCGATATGGCG
>JAUNBY010000346.1 GCA_030526935.1 Clostridia bacterium | reverse complement strand
CGGTAGAAAAGGACACCATGAGCAATGAGGAATACCTGACCTCTGTCTACGTGCCATACGACTCCGTTAAGCAATCAAAAAGCACATGCGTCGTAGAGCAAGCTCCGCGCGCAAGTGAAAAAGGGACAGTCTTATTAGAGGCAACCGTAACGAATGACGGAACCAATACCGGATTTGGCGTGTATCTGCCCTATAACTTCGATGCCGAACGTGAACAGCCATATCCTTTGCTCGCCATCTATCACGGCGGCGGCGGTTTTTGCGGAAGCTGGCTAAATAATGGTCTGGCGAACATTCTCGATAATATGATTGCCGAAGGGCGCATGGAACCCACTGTAGTAGTAACCCCTGATGCTACTGATCTCAATTATAGTGGCGCTCGAGTCGCGGAATACCTGGAGAATACGCTCCTGCCGTACATAAGCGATACGTATAACGCTTCTACAGATCCGCAGCGTCGCGCTTTAGCGGGCCTGTCGGCAGGCGGCAACTGCACCATGTATGTATATTTCAATAATACAGAACTGTTCGATACCTATATTGCCATGAGTCCGCCTATGCACGCTGACACCACAAATCCAAATTTTGAAAAGCCTGAGTTAATGGATGTAAATCTTTTCATAGGCTTTGGCCTGTATGACCATGTAGCTACCCGGGCGTTCTACAATGAAGCTGTCGGCGCGAGGGAGTCAAGCGCTTATGATTACGTTTGGGGCCTTGGGCAGGCTGGCGTTCCGTTCAAGATAAAGAACGACCTGCACTACGGACATCAATGGAACCTGTGGCGCGAACTTGCGGTATATACCTTTGATAACTTCCTCTGGAAGTAAAACGGACAATCACGGTTAATTGCATTACCGGTTTATCTCAACTAAAAGAAAGGTGGATTTCAACATGAGAAAAATTACTGTGACGGCAATACTTTGCTTCTTATTGACGCTGTGCCTTTGCGTGACGGCGGGCGCCGCCTCCTACGAGGGCTATACTCAATCCGAATTTGACGCTCTCGCGCAGACTACGGTTATACGTTCTGAGGACTCTCCGACGGGCTACTACGTCACCTTCCGTTTCCCCAATGACAACTACCATCTGGTGCAGGTTTATGGCGAATGGTCCTTCTCGGATATCAGCTATTCCACATCCATCACCGGCGAGGATAAAGGCCCCGAGGAATGGGAAGATGGCGATACCGTGTGGCACGCCGGCAGCTGGCCTACGGCGGATATGACGCTGAACGCCCAGACCGATACCTGGTCATACACCATACCTCTTCCGAATGGAACCTGGAAGTATCGCTTCGTCGTTACCCCCAGCGAGGGAGCCGAGACCTATATGGCCTATGATCCCTACAATCCCCCCTATCTTGCCAATGAGGAAACCATGACCGGCGAGCACTATCTGACGAGCGTATATGTTCCGTGGGACGAGGTCAGGCAGGCCAAGACGGTTCGAGTAGATGAAGAAGCCCCGAGAGAAGATCAGAAGGGCACCGTGTTCTTCGAGACGGTAACCCTCGAAAGCGGCCTTAGCACCTCCTACGGCGTTTATCTGCCCTATGGCTTTGACGTCAACCGCGCCGAGCCGTACAAGATTCTCGTGCTGTATCACGGCGGCGGCGGTTTTGAGGGAAGCTGGTTTAACAACGGCATGATCAATATCATGGATAATATGATAGCCGAAGGCCGCGTAGAACCCATGGTCGTGGTTACGCCCTGCGGCGAGGACTTCCGCAGCACCACCAATACCCAGATCTGGGAGCGCTATGAATGCCTCGATTACGTTGTCAACACAATCCTTCCCCATATGGTAGAGCAGTATAATGTTTCGACCGAACAGGCCGACAGGGCGATATCAGGCTTGTCCCAGGGCGGCGCGACCATCATGCACGGCTACTTCAATTGGACCGACGAGTTCAAGTATTACATCTGCATGAGCGCTCCGATGCGCGCTGGCGTGGATCCCGATTTCACCAAGCCCGAGCTTAAGGACGTAAACCTTTTCTTCGGAATTGGCCTGTATGATCACGTTATCACCCGCGCTTTCTACAATGAAAACGTAGCGGCTAACGAGAGCAGCATGTATGACTATCTGTACGGATTGGATGACGCGGGCGTCGGATTCCGCGTTAATATAAACCTTCCCTATGGACACGACTGGGTCTTGTGGCGTAAGCTGCTTGTCGAAGGACTTGAAGAGTTTTTGTGGAAATAATCTGAGCCTGTAAGCAAATCATGCGAGGTGCGGTCGAAGACCGCGCCTCAACTCAAAAAGAAAGGATGTATAAAATGAGTAGAAATAAGCCTTTAATCGCGCTATTACTCGCGTTACTTTTAAGCCTTAGCGCAATAGTTGCGTCTGCGCAAGCCGGGGATTATTACATGTACCTCGCGGCCTGGGGCGGAAGCTCCAATCCGGGAGTACAGGCGTTTTCTTATGACATAGAAACCCAGGAGCTTGCCCACATTGGAAGCTATGGAGAATACTCAAGCATGTCGTCGGTTGCCATATCGGGAGATTTTTTGTTTTCATGCGTAGAAACCGGTCAAATCGATATAATGGTGTCGTTTAGAATACTTTCGGACGGCTCTTTGGAACAATTAGACGAGATACATATAGACAATTACAATATAGCCGATATCGCGCTTGATCCCTATGGACCTTATATTTACACCTCCAACTTCGGATCCTGCTCGGTGAGCATGATCCGTTACAGCGAGGACGGCAAGCTCGAGCAGACCGATTGCATAGTGTCTCCCGACCAGGGAAGCTACATAAGCGGACACAGCACCGTGGAGCGCCAGGCTGAAGCATATGCCCATGGTTCTCACGTAATGCCGGACGGCAATCATCTTTGCCTGTGCAATATGGGAGCCGATAAACTGTATATCTATGAAATAGACCGCGAAAACGGAAAGCTCATATACTTGCCTGAGCTTACAATCACCGTCGAGGGAGGCGAAGGCCCCCGCCACATCGTATTCAGTGAAGACGGCCAATATGCGTATATGAACTCCGAGATGGGAAATAGCGTGTATGTATACGCCATTGGCGAGGACAGCTCTCTTACGCAATTGCAAAAGATTTCCACCCTCAACCCTGAACAGGAGAACACGGAAAAAGGCTGGTCGTCCATCATAATGCTCAGTCAAAACCAGCAATATCTCTACGTCGCCAATCGCGGTCAAAACAACATCGTCGGATACCGCGTAGGCGAAGACGGCCTTATCTCTGTTATGGGTTATTACGATTGCTATGGAGTGTCCCCGCGAGGCATTGACTTTGGGTATAATGACGGGGCGGTATTTGCCAGTTGCAACAGTTCCGGGACTTTGACGGTTATAGAATACGACGCCCAGACCGGCGAATTGGGAGATTGCATACAAACAATCGAAGGTTTCCCCGGCGCGGCGGG
>JAUNBY010000345.1 GCA_030526935.1 Clostridia bacterium | reverse complement strand
ACCTGAATCTTGTTCCTCCGATCGATACCTCCGTCCCCGTGACCGCCGATCAGGACGGCCATCTTACCGACGAGCAGAGAGCGGCGGCCGTGAACATGAACTCGGAAGGCCGCTACAGGATCAATATATGGGCTATCAACGAGGGCAACGAGGCGGCGGTGCTGGCGTCGGTTTACTCGGTTGAAGTGACGCCCCGTGACGACGACGGCTCCGCGCCGCAGATATTCTTCTTTCAGCCGGACAGCGAAAGCGGCTATAAGGCGCAAGAGTATAGATTTTCGATGGAGACCACCGGAAACGTCGCCAAGGTGGATTTGTATATCGACGAGTACCTCGTATCAGCAGCTATAGAACGCGAATTGTGGAACGGTTTCCACTTTTATGAGTTGACTGCGCCGATATGGGAAGCGGGTACGCGCGAATGCCGCGTTGTCGTTACGTCCCTGAGCGGTGAAACCGCGCAGGCCGTTTGCCGCGTTGTCGTCGAGGACGCGGATTACGCAAAACTTCCGACGCCTGTATTTACCAGCCCGGCGCTTTATAAGGATGGCGTTGCCAGAGGAGTAATTCACTCTGCGTTTACCGTTGCATGGGAAGAGGATGCGGCGTTGGCTGGCAGCAACGTGACAATTCGCGTCTATCGCGGATCAGAATGCGTATTCTCGCAAAGCGTAACCGGGACTAATTCGGTTCAGGTTTCCGACGCGGCGCTGGGCGAGGTGGGCGAATACACCGTGACCATGGTCGCCACCGCGCTTGGATATGAATCCAGCGACTTTGCCGCCATTTCGTTGCGCGCGTATTCGTCCGAACTGGCGATTGTGCAGGAGCTGTGCCCGCACGAGGGCGAGCCTGTGCGGACAAACCAGCGCCTGGTGTGGAAAAATACGCTCAGTTATGATGGGATGAAACACTATTACCAGGAGTTCTGCGACCTGGCCTGCCCCGATTGCGGGTATACGCTGGAGGCGAATCATTTGGACATGCCCGGCTATCAATCCGCGCCGCACACATTGATCAATTCGAGCTACTGCGTATGCGGTTACTGCACAGGCTATGGCGAAGATGGCGATACGGCGTTTTTAAACGACGGCGCGGATGCCCCGATATACCGCACGCCCGACCGCTCCAACCGAATCGGCTATCTGTATCCCTACGACGAAGTTTTGATACACAACCAGGTGGGAGAGATGTATTACATATCGTACTATTCCGACGTGTACGAGACAAGGAGATACGGCTTTGTCAGCATGAGCCATATTGAGAATACCATCTCATTCACAGTGCGCGACAAAAACGGCAGCGTGCGCATTGGCGGAGTGACGGCGGGCTTTGGGTTCGATGCAAACGGAATCGCATACACCGTTCCGATCGGCGAAGTTATGTCGGCATTCGATCTGAGCGTCGAATACGACGACGCGTCGAGGCTGTCCGGTACGTTGAGCGCCTATAACGAAATATATAACAAAACCGTGTCATTGGGGTTCGATTTGACGGACAACGATGAAGGCGAGTGGGAATTCAGCCGCGCAATCGCGCTCCCCGGAAACCTCATCTCTAAGGCGGTCGATCCGGATAATACGCTCGTTCGCTTCGGAAGGCTCGCGTCAAAAGTCGTGATCTTTCTTGAGGATTTATGCGTGCTTACAGGCTACGATTATCAGCCCCAAAACGCCCTGTGCATCAAGAACAACCGGGCGAAAGCGGATATCATGAAAGAATTGGAGAAAAACGCTCAGGGCACGATCGACGCGGTCGGGAAACTGCGCTTTGGTATTATAAGCGAGATAGCGGAGGGCACTAGCAATGCCACGTGGTTCCTGACGATACCGGGCGATTGGCTCGGGAACATGTTGGCTCACGGCGTCATAGAAGGTACGGTGGAATACACGGGAGATATAGGAAAGGTGATTGCGGGCGAGGAATATATGGGCGACGAAATAGTAGCTCTGTTGCTGGATCAGAAAATACTGGAACTGGAGGGTCATTATCTCACCGCACAGGGAGAAGCGAATTCCTTCATATCGGTATTGCGCGAGATGAAAGAACTGTTTGATGAGCCAGCGAAGTTTAAGGATCTAATTACAGGGATTATTTCTTTGAGCAACAAGGATTTTGATCTGTTGCTGAAAGCGCTGTTTGAGGATAAAAACGGCGAGTCGTACCGCCAGTTGAGCTTGGAATTACAAGATATATACAATACTTTGCGAGGCAACGAGACATTAACACAGACGCTGATGACAAAATTCACCGACGTTTGCCGCGCGTATAATAACAACTTTCTATTGCAAGCAATGTTTTCGGGCGCGCTGGAAGTTGTCGACTTCTTTAGCGACGCCGACGCTAAGAAACAGCACAACATGGTTTATCTGAAGTATCGCGAAGAACTGATCGCGGAACTGAACCGATGGGCGAAGACCTACGAGGACAAGGAAAGAATGTACAAAAGCCTGACAAAGGCCATCGGCGAACTGGAAAAACTGGAAGTCGAAGAAGACGCCGAATGGAAGGCTTATCTGGATTCAGGCTTAGAACACGGCGTCAAATTCGCCGCGTCACTGGCTGTCAAGGCCGCGGAAAAAGGCTTGATTCTGAAGGGCGCAACAACGGCGCTCAGCGCCGTTCCTTACGTAGGCATAGCGCTGGAGATTATTGAAGTCGTCAATACAGTGGCAGAACTTATCGGAATGGATATTGAGGCGGCCGTAGATGCGCGCGCAGCATTCCAGGCCTGCCTGAAGTATTACAACGACATGTATAAAACCGTAAGCACGTCCGTTCGCGAGGTGAAGGGATTGACAAAGGATGATGCGATAGCGCTTATTGATAACATCAACGACTGTATGTATTGGCAAAGCGTCATGATGCGCTGCATATCCGACATGGTGACAGGGCTATCACCGGATAATGGTTGGTTAACAAAGCTTATCGACGAATTTGCGGCGGGCAAAGTCGAAGAAGAAATACGAGATGCGAGAACGTCGGTCAAGGAGTATATATCGTTACTGGAAGAATATCATGACATATGAACGGCGTTCATGCGGGCGTGATTAAACGGATTGTTTCGTCCATACGCCCTGGGATGCGCGTATCTACGGCTGGCATGGCATGTTTTATGATTGCCTTCGCATGGTATGCAAAGCGGATGTCGAGTCATGCACAGCACGAAGTTGCATTGTGTTGTGGCGAATTGAATCCTGCTGAAATATCCATTGAGAGTTTTATGCTGCTGTTGTCACACTCGACACGGCAAACAACCAGGGTGAGCGCGTATTGCGCTCACCCCGGTTGTTCACGATGCCAACGATTTATTCAGTACCGTTCGTTCAAGCGGCCTTCGCGTTGACCGTGCCGCACAGGAGCCAGACGCCTTCCCGCATCAACCCGTCGGGCGGTCCAACGCGGGTCGTTCAACCCTGGGCTAACCCTGCGCCCACTGATCCTCCGCCACGGGAACCGGCGAGGCAACCGGAACGGTTC
>JAUNBY010000344.1:379-3487 GCA_030526935.1 Clostridia bacterium | reverse complement strand
TCGCTCGTCGCCACTTTTCTTTCGCTTTCGCGGCGTTTCTCGCGGCAACAGATGGAATTATATCATTGCCGCGAGCAAAAGTCAAGCACTTTTTTTCGGTTTTCAAAATCGCCTCAAACCGGCTATTCATAGGCGTTCCAGCGATTTTGGGCTTCGAGTCAACATATAATTAACATGCGTTTTTGACGATTTTGAGGAATAAATCAGCCGTGGAAAGGGGGCAATTTATCCACCGTCCGGCGGGTACGAATGCCGCGCGGATGGCGACAGCCGCCGTCTAAGTCTGTCGCATTATACGCTCGCGCGCAGTTTTTCCAGCCAGTTTTTAAAACGCTTTTCGGGTTGAGCCGTAAAGATCATCCGTTCGCCCGTCGAGGGGTGGGTAAAGCCGAGCTTAAAGGCGTGCAGCAATTGCCCTCCTTCGACGTTATAGGGCATGTTTTTGAACGCGTATAGAGGGTCGCCCAATACCGGATGTCCAATAGAGGCCATGTGTACGCGAATCTGATGTGTGCGTCCCGTCTTAAGTCGTGCTTCGATAAGCGAAGCGTTTTTATATCGTTCCATGACCGTCCACGCGGTTTGGGCCTCGCGGCCGAGCCTTACTATGGCCATGCGCTTTCTGTCGACGGGATGCCTGCCTATGGGCGCGTCGATAAGCCCCGCGTCCTTTTTTGGGCAACCTGAAACGATGGCGTGATAAGCCCTGTCGAGGGTATGTTCTTTTATCTGCTCGCAGAGGCAGACGTGCGAGAAATCGTTTTTCGCGACGAGCAGCAATCCCGAGGTATCCTTATCGATTCTGTGGACGATTCCCGGGCGCGCGCATCCGCCTATCCCCGAGAGATCCTTTATATGATAGAGAAGGGCGTTAACCAGCGTTCCGTCGGGATTTCCGGCGGCGGGATGAACGACCATGCCGGAAGGTTTGAATATGACGGCAAGGTCCGCGTCCTGATAGATTATATCCAGAGGTATGTTTTGCGGGACTATATCCGAGGGCGTCGTTTCGGGCATCTCCAGTTCGACCGTCTGTCCCTGTCTAACGCACGCTCCGCCCTTTATTTCCACGCGGCCGTCTACGAGGCAATGGCCTTCTTTTATGAGCGATATGGCGCGCGAACGCGTAATCTCCGCGTTTTCGCCTACATATACATCGAGCCGCCTGCCCGCGTCGTCAGCGTCAACCGTCCACCGCATTTTTGCGCACCTCCCCGACTATTACGCCTATGACGACAAGAGCCGCGCCGATGGATACCATGCAATCCGCGATATTGAACACGGCGAAGCGGACGAACACCGGCTCTATGAAATCGACTACATATCCCCTCGTCACGCGGTCTATGAGGTTCGCGGCTCCCCCGAACGCGACCAGCGCCAGCCCGCCGCGCGACAGGGGCGTCAGGTTCTTTTCCCTGAAATACAGTATTAAGACGAGTATAGTCATCGCCGCGGTAAAAATCGCTAACCAGGCGTTCCCTCCGGAAAACATCGAAAAGGCCGCGCCGGTATTGCGCGCGTAGCGAAACCGCAATACGCCCGGCCATATGTCAATCGCGCCCTGTATAAGTCGCGTTTCCGCCCAATATTTTGTCGCCTGATCGCATAAAAGCAATATGAATGACACTATCCAGTATATTTTCAGGTTTTTTCTCATTTTTATCCCGCTATTCAATTCGATTTTGGACTATTTTCACCACTTCCGCCAGAAAATCACCTATCAGCGGTATATTTATCTCCACTATATGCTGTAGAATGACTATCATAACCGCACCCAGCAGGGAAAAGCCCACGGCGCTTCCAAGCCCGCGCATTACGCCGGAGAGAAAACTCACCGCCATAAAGCGCTTTTTATCCATTATAAAGCGCAGATATTCCTCCAGGCGCATTCTTTCGAAGCGTCCCGCGAGCTGTTCGAGTCTGTCGATCAATTCGTCTTTCATATGAATATCATGCCAAAAAAAGGCCCCTTTATACGAGAATTATCGACATCTCCCATCGGGAGACGCCGACAATTATGATTCATATGCTATTCGGCTTCGCTTTCGTTCTGCTCGATTTCGGCTTTTCCTTTTTCGAATCCGGCTTCGGCAGGCGGGTTTTCAGCTTCGGCCTCACCCAGAGCCTTCAGCTGCGCCTTTATCATTTCGAGGAATTTGGTTTTATGATATTGCATGTCGCCCTTGAGAGTCTGCAGTTGTTCCTTCATGCCGGAAACTTCCTCTTCGAGCTTCTCCTTCATCTGTCTGGACTCGGCGAGGGCTTTTTCGCGAACCTGTCCGGCGTAGCTGTCGGCGTCGAAGATTATGCCGTCGGCCTTCTTCCTGGCTTCTGACACCGTTTCATCGGCAATGCGCTGGGCGCTCAGGAGCGTTTCGCGAAGGGCGGTCTTCAGGTTTTCGAAATAAGCGGTCTCGTCCACGGCGGGTTTTTCCTCGACCGGCTTAGCCTGTTCCGCGGCGGGAGCGCTTTTCAGGCTAGCGAGCTTTTGCTCCGCCTGTTCCGCCCTTTGCAGGTATTCGCGATTTTCACGGATGAGGCCGCCCAGCTGGTCGGCTATGGCGTCGAGAAACTCGTCAACCTCGTCGGCGGAGTAACCGCGCTTTTCAAGACTGAAATCCTTTTCCCTGATGTCCTTGACAGTTATCATAAGTACCTTCCTTTCAACGATGAGATTGACTTTTGTGTTCACGCGAACGTCGAGGCGATGACGCTCGCGCCGGCGGGGAAGTTTACACGCCCGCCGCGGCGGGCGCCCGGCGCTTCGCGCGGACGGCTGGCTCTGCCCCGCTAAACGAACAACCTTACGCAACAACGAATCCGTACCGGACTCACGGCGCGGTATATAAAACGGGCTACGCCGTTCCCCGGAACTCCCGAAATGTGAGACCATCGGAATGCGCGATTCGTTGGGAACGGTCAGGCCGACTGTCGGCCGCAAACCCGCAGATTACAGGCTGGCGGGAGCGCAATGCGCTCCCCTACGCAAGCCGCGCGGGTAAATCCAGATTTACCAGCGGCACGACGTTTCAGAAGCCTTCCCCTCTGGGGGTCGCAGACCGCGCGAAGCTCCAGGTGGCAGTGCGAAGCACTGACGGATGAGATCCT
>JAUNBY010000344.1:0-369 GCA_030526935.1 Clostridia bacterium | reverse complement strand
GCCAGCCGGGGGAACCTCTCCGTCAGGGAAAAGCCTTCCCCCTGGGGGCTGCAAGCCGCGCGAAGCGCCTGGTGGCAGGGCGAAGCCCTGACGGGTGAGGTTCTGCCAGTCGGGAGCAAAGCCACAATAGAAAGCGGGACATGCGAGTTGCGGTTTCTATGAAGCCCACTGCCCGACAATCAAGACCTCACCCGCCCGCTGCGGCGGGCACCTGGCGCTACGCGCGGTCTGCGACCCCCAGAGGGGAAGGCAGGGATTGCCGTCGCGCGACATACAAATCTACATTTGTTGTGAGCGCTGCGCATCAGAAGCCCTCCCCTCTGGGCAATGTCATCAACCCAAGAGTCGTAACACCCTCACGGGGGAACC
>JAUNBY010000343.1 GCA_030526935.1 Clostridia bacterium | reverse complement strand
CACCCCCTTTTGTAGGGGGTTCCCCGTGTAGTTCTTCCTGCCAAATCGATTATACTATATTTGCCATCATCTGGCAAGCCCAATTGGGAGTTTTCTGTCGCGCTGACGGCGAACCTTGCCCCGCTAAACGAACAACCTCACACAACAACAACTCCGTAGGGGCGTCTGCCTCTCCTGTAAGGAGAGGTGGCAGTGCGAAGCACTGACGGAGAGGTATGCGCGCCCGGAACTACCCTCCGGTTTGCCTGTCTCGCGCCCGGCGAACCCCGCGTCCCGGCGACGATTGTTGGTCTGATGACGTATCCCCGCAACCACACTGACCACACTAACCAAAATAATTTCAGGAGATGACAAAATGAGCTTGTTTGAGGTAAAGGACGTCGATAGACGCGTATACGAACAGGAGCTTCGCGACTTTCTGCCGGACGAGATGATAGACATACACACTCACGTGTGGCTGAGCAAATACCGTCCCGAAAAGCCGCTCGCGCCGGGCGAGGTCAAGAGGGCGGTGACGTGGCCGTCCCTCGTCGCCAGGGACAACAGCGTCGAGGATCTTATCGAAACCTATAAACTCATGTTCCCCGGCAAGAAGGTCACGCCCATGATATTCTCAAGCACTAAGAAGGCCACGCAGGCCGCCTGCAACGCCTATATCCGCGAGTGCATGGAAAAGACGGGCTTTCCGGGACTGTACTATTCGTCGCCCGACCAGTCGGCCGAGGAAGTGAAGCGGCATATACTCGCCGGAGGGTATCTGGGCACGAAGAGCTACCTCGAACTGGCTCCCGCCTATATCCCCGAGGCGGAGATACGCATATTCGACTTTTTCCCTAAGCACCAGCTCGCCATGCTCGACGAAATGGGCGCCATAGTCATGCTTCACATACCGCGCCACGGCAGGCTCAAGGATCCCGTGAACCTTCAGCAGATGATCGAGTTCAAGCGCGAGTTCCCCCGCATAAGGCTCATAATCGCCCACATTGGCCGCGCCTATACGAAAAACGACGTCGGAAACGCCTTTGAGACGCTCGCCGCCGCCCCCGATTTGATGTACGATTTCTGCGCCAACACCTGCGAATACGCCATGACGAAGCTTCTCGAAGCCGTAGGCCCCGAGCACGTCATGTTCGGAAGCGACATGCCCATTTTGCGCATGAGGACGCGCCGCATAGAGGAAAACAACACCTATATAAACCTCGTGCCCCCGGGATTGTACGGCGATCCCAAACAGGACAGCCATCTTAGGGAAGTGTCCCCCGAAGAGGGCGAGAAGATCACGTTTTTCATGTACGAGGAAATTCTGGCCTTCAAGCGCGCGGCAACAACCGTTGGCCTTACAAAGGACGAGGTCAAAATGTGCTTTTACGACAACGCCCGCAAGCTCATAGACTCGGCCAGGCGCGATATATACGGAATATAAAGGAGACATACTCATGTTTAAATCAGGAATAAAAATCGGATTTCTGCCCCTGTACATAAAGCTTTACGACGACAGCAACCCCCGTTACCGCGACCCCATGGTCGAACACATGAACACCATGGTCTCCATGCTCGAAAGCTGCGGGCTGGAAGTCGTACTTTCGGACGTCTGCCGCGTAAAGCCCGAGTTCGAAAAGGCGGCGGCGCTTTTCAACGAATCGGACGTGGACGCGGTCGTGACAATGCATCTGGCCTACTCGCCCTCGCTCGAAGCCATTGACGCGCTCGAAACCATAAAGGCCCCCATCATAGTCCTCGACACGACCCCCGACTACGAACTTTTGTCGCAGGCGGGATACTACAGCGGCATCTCCCACAACCACGGCATTCACGGCGTTCAGGACATGTGCAACCTCTTAAGGCAGCGCGGGATTAAATACGAGATACGCGCGGGACACGCCCTGCACAGCCCCGTAATATCCGAAGTCGCGGGACTTTGCCGCGCGGCGGCGGCGGCGAAAGCCTATAAAAACGCCCGCGTGGGCGCGGTCGGCGGCGAGTTCGCCGGCATGGGCGACTTTTTCGTGACGCCCGAACACTATGAAAAGACCATAGGCGCGAAGGTATTGTATATGGACGGGGATACCGTCGTAAAATACGTCGGCGCCGTGACCGACGAGAGAATAAACGACGAGATAGAATGGGACAAGGCCAACTTCACTTACGAGATTGAGGACGAGGACGCCTACCGCGCGGCGGTGAAATCGGGCCTCGCCGTTCGCGACTGGGCGAATGACGAAAAGCTCACGGCCTGCACGGTCAACTTCCTGTCTCTGGACATATGCGGACTTCCCAAGATGCCCTTCGCCGAGTGCTCCAAGATGATGATGCGCGGCATGGGCTACGCGGGCGAGGGCGACGTGCTGACGGCGGGCCTCGTCGGGGCGCTCAGGAAGGTATATACGAATACGACGTTCACCGAGATGTTCTGCCCCGACTGGAAAGAGGACGTCATACTCTTAAACCACATGGGCGAGTGCAATCTGAAGCTGTCGAAGTGGCGTCCCGTGCTCAAAACCGTGCCCTTCAACTACAATTCCTGCGGGGACACCGCCGCGGCCTACGGCTGCATGAGGGGCGGAAAGGCGGTATTCGTAAACCTCGCGCCGATGGCGGGAAAATACACCTTCATCGTGACCCCCGTCGAAATGCTCGATTGCGGCTTAGAGTTCGGCGCTTACAGGAGCGCCATACAGGGCTGGCTCAAACCCGTCAAACCCCTTCGCGAATTCCTGCCCGAGTTTTCCCGCGCGGGCGGCACGCATCACTCCGCGCTGGTATACGACGCGGACTACAAGGAACTCGCGGCGTTTGGCGGCATGATGGGCTTCGACGTGGTGACTATCGACTAGTTGGGAGGAAAGTTATGAAGAGGGCCTTTTCATGTCTGTTCGCAATCGCACTGCTCATGACGTTTTTTGCGCTATGCCAAACCGCTTTTGCCGAACCCGCGGCGACGGACGAACCGACGATATACGCTTGCGGAGACTATGAATACATATTGCTCGATGACGGGACTGCGTGTATTACTCGTTGGTATAGCTGGGAAACGGATCTGACCGTCGCGGATGCGTTGGATGGGTATGTCGTTACCGCTATAGGCGATGAGGCGTTTTCTTCTTGCTACAGTCTGACAAGTATTACGCTTCCGGACAGCGCGGTAAGTATCGGGAGTAATATTTTTCAATACTGTTCGTCACTGCGCGAGATAGTCGTACCTGCTGACCATCCAGTATTCACGATCATTGACGGCGTACTATTCAATAAAACTGATAAGCGTCTGGTATGCTATCCGGCGGGGCTAGGCGCATCGAGCTATGAAGTTCCGGACGGCATCACCTCCATCGGCGATTACTCGTTTTATGATTGCCGCAATCTGACGTCTGTCACGCTTACGGACAGCGTTGTAAGTATCGGGAGTAATCCATTTAGTAGGTGTTCTTCACTGCGCAATATAGTCGTATCGCCAGACCATCCAGCGCTCGCGACCATTGACGGCGTGCTATTCTATA
>JAUNBY010000342.1 GCA_030526935.1 Clostridia bacterium | reverse complement strand
AACATTACCGATATGTCCGCGAGAAGCCCTATGCGGTCGTTGGCGACGATCTGTATGTCGGCGTTGTAGGCGGCGGACTCGCCGCCGTCCTCCCAGGCCACGTGTATGAGCCGCTCGGGTTGATTGTCGAAATCCTTGCGGTTTATGCAGTCCGCGCGGTGTACGGATACGCCGCGTCCGCGCGTGATATATCCGATTATCTCATCGCCCGGAAGGGGCGTGCAGCACTTGGCGAAGCGCACGAGCATACCCGGCTCGCCCTCGACGATCACGCCGTTAGAGGCGTGATGAGAACGCATGGCGTGTTCCTTGGCTTTGCTGGCTTCCTCCTGCGTCTGAGGCCTGACCTCGGCAACCTCGACCTTGACGGTCTTTTTATACTGCTCTATGAGCCGGTTGAGCACCTGCCCCGTAGACAACCCGCCAAAGCCCACGTTCGCGTAGAGGTCGTCGAGCGAGGAAAGCGTATATCGCCTGAGTATGGGTTCGAGAAACTCGTTCCTGTTCAATTGCGGCCACTGATAGCCCAGGCGCTTAGACTCACGCTCAAGCATGTCGCGCCCCTTCAGGATGTTCTCGTCCTTGAGCGTGTGTTTGAACCACGAGCGTATCTTGGTTCTCGCTTCGCTCGTAAAGGCGATGTTGAGCCAGTCTCGGGACGGCCCGTGCGAAGTGGGAGACGTCAGTATCTCGACGAAATCGCCCGTCTCGAGCTTGGTGTCAAGGGGCATTATCCGTCCGTTGATCTTGGCGCCCACGCACTTATGGCCTATCTCCGTGTGTATATTATAGGCGAAGTCGAGCGGCGTCGCGCCCTTGGCGAGCGTTTTAACGTCGCCGCACGGAGTGAATACGAACACCTCGTCGGCAAACAAATCTACCTTCAAAGCATCCATGAACTCGTCGGGGTCGCGCATCTCATTTTGCCAGTCGAGTATCTGCCTGAGCCAATACAGCTTGCTGTCGAGCTGGTCGGCGGCTCTGCCCTCTTTGTAGCGCCAGTGCGCCGCGATGCCGTATTCGGCGGTGCGGTGCATATCCCAGGTGCGTATCTGCACTTCGAAGGACATGCCGCCAAGACCTACGACCGTCGTATGTATCGACTGATACATATTAGCCTTTGGCATCGATATATAGTCCTTGAAGCGGTTCGGCACCTGAGTCCAGAGCATGTGAACCACGCCCAGCGACGCGTAGCAGTCGGGTATAGTATCCACGATTATCCTGACGGCTATGAGGTCGAATATCTGATCGAAGGTCTTGCGCTGGTTGCGCATTTTGCGGTAAATGGAATAAAGATGCTTGGGCCGCCCGTCTATATAGGCCTTTATATTCTGCTCGGCGAGCTTTTCCTTGAGTATCGCCACTACATTTTCAATGCTCTTTTCGCGCTCCTCGCGCTTCATGCCGATCTTGTTGACAAGGTCGTAATACCCGTCGGGGTCGATGTAGCGGAAAGATAAATCTTCAAGTTCCCACTTGATGGTGCTCATTCCCAGGCGATGCGCCAGTGGCGCGTAGACGTCGAGCGTTTCGCGCGATATGGCGATTTGTCTGTCGGGCTTTTGGAACTTGAGCGTTCGCATGTTGTGAAGCCGGTCGGCGAGCTTGATTATTACTACGCGTATGTCCTTCGCCATCGAAAGAAACATCTTTCGAAGGCTCTCGGCCTGCTGCTCGGCCTTTGACAAGTCGAGTCTGGTCAGCTTCGTCACGCCGTCAACGAGTTGCGCGACCTCGCTTCCGAATTCCGACTCGATAAGCGGAAGGTCGATAGACGGACAGTCCTCCACGCAGTCGTGCAACAGCCCCGCCGCGATAGTCGGCGCATCCATCATCATATCTACGAGTATATCCGCCACTCGATAGGGATGGGTAAAGTAGGGCTTGCCCGACTTGCGCTTTTGTCCAGCGTGGGCGTTTGAGGCGAAAGCGTAAGCTTTCTCTATGAGCGTCAGGTCTTCGTTCGGATGATAGCGCCTTGCCTTGCACAGCAGGGCGCTCAGCTGAGGATCCTGTTCCTCCAGCTGCAACGGATCGAACTGTTCGGACGCGGCGTCCGATGTGTTTTTATTGAGGTTGTCGGTCATCACTAAGCACCCCCCATGCTTTCAATTTGGCAATGACGCCAAAAACCTGATTTTCCAGCGGATCGAGCTTCCTCATGGGAAGCATGGACAGCCTTACGGGATTGGGATCGTATTGTATCAGCCCCATGTCGTCAAGCGCCACAAGTCCCGCCTGAGCCGATATATAGTATACCCCAGAAAGCCGCGATACCTCGCGGGTCAAAACCCTGTCGCTGGTATATGATACGTCCGCTCGAGTCGCGAGGCGACAGGCGACGTATACCTTCCTCAATTCATCCACTCCCGGAAGGACGTCGAGCCACCAGGCGCGGTCTATCCCCGTAACATCCAGAGCCTTCGACGATACCAGCCACGCCGGAAGCCCCGCGCAGGCGATCATATCATATCCTTCGGGCATATCTCCCGCGGGAAGAACACATATGGCGTTGAACGGCCTTGGGCCTTCGGGATAGCGTCCCATGTAAATATCCGGAGGATAATCCCACTCATCCGACGCCAAGTGCCTCGCGCTTTGAGAATCGCCCGCCACTATCAAGACGCCCTCGGGAAGACTAAGCCTCTGTTTGAGCGATTCGACGCCTATCGACGCGTTTTTCCCGATATAGGGCTTATTATACAACGCTTGTGTTATAAATCCATGAACCAGCGCTTCTTCGCGGTCGATATCCATATTTCCAACGCCGCCTGTAGATCTGACGGCCTTTATCTGAAGCTGCGCCGTGACCTCGCCCCTGAATTCATTGATTGACGGAGCGTATACGGCTTCGACGGCGGTGTCGCGGTAGCTTGATATCTCGCTTCCTCCGCCAAACCATACCCCGCGCCTCGAAGCGTTTTCGGATTTCGCGGTAAACGACGCGTGGGAGCCGTCCGATCCCATGCGCTTTGTCTCGCAGATCGTAAATTCCGATTTAAGCAACGCCGGGGGATTGCCAAAGCCGGTGGGTTCCATGTCCTCCAACGCCTTTACGCTTTGCGGCGTTACGGTTTTTATATCCGCCTCGCAGTCGTAGAATATCGCGGGTATGAACGACTCGACGGGCGCCGTGGCGACTATGTATTCGTTTATCGCACGTTTAAGCGCGTCAAATTTTGACGATTCTATCGTAAGCCCCGCCGCCTGACTGTGCCCCCCGAAGCGCGCTATATGTTCCTTTGCGGCTACGAGGCAGGAGTGTATATTGACTCCAGGAACGCTTCGGCATGAACCCGTCATGCTGTCGCCGTCGCGTGCGAGAAGTATCGCGGGAAGGCCGTATTTCTCAACCAGACGCGAAGCCGCGAGGCCTACCACTCCCGGGTTCCAGCCGTCCCCATACAGTATTATGGCGCGGTACGTAGAAAAGTCGTATCGCGAAAGCTGTTCCTCGCATTCGTCGATGACGAGCTTTTCCATCGCCCTGCGGCGCTGATT
>JAUNBY010000341.1 GCA_030526935.1 Clostridia bacterium | reverse complement strand
TGGCGTATCCGTTCAGGACGGCGAAGAACAGCCGCAATCCGGCGAGGAGCCATGTTTTATACCCGGGAGTATATATGCCTCTCAGGACGACGAACTTACGCTTTCAACGGACAATATAATCGTGTCGGACGATGCGGGGGAGTATTCGCTTAAGCTGGCCTCGTCGCAACAGCCGTTTGGCGACAGCGTAACGCTTCCCGACGAGGGCGGCGAGACGAGCATCATCGTCTCGGGAGAGCATGGCGAAACGACGCACGACGTGAACGTCGTTCGCGTCGCCGTTCGGGAAAGCGGAGAATCAGGGCGGATAAACGTTTTGATAATGGGCGATTCTTTCGTAGGAATGGGCGCGATGCCCTGCGAGGTGAAAAGGCTCGTCAGCGACGTTTACGGATTTACGAACGTCGAATTCGTCGGAACGAGGACGGCGCGGTCGGGCGAGGACAGCGTAATGAGCGAAGGGCGCGGCGGCTACGGCTTCGCGGATTTTCTCAAGACGGACGACTCGCAGGGGCGCGGAGAAACCGTTCCCAATCCCTACAGGACGCAGGACGAGGTGAGCCTTAAGGCCTACTTCGATGAAAACGGAGTCGAGACCCCGGACGTCATGGTCATATACATGGGCGTCAACGACCTGACGCAGTACGGAGTCGGCGAGGAGGACGCCGCGGAGGTGATCGCGGCGAGAGCCGGACAGTGGCTCGAACTGATAGGCGGCGAATATCCCGAGGCGCGGATACTGCTTTGCGGGCTGGTCTACATCTCCGACGACAACGGCCTTCGGGACGCGAGCGAGTTCAACGCGCAGATAATGAGGATCAACCGCGCCTATCAGTCTCTCGCCGAATCGGGGCCTTTGAGCGAACGCCTGACATATGTGGACACGGCCTCGACATTCGACCGAAACGCCAATTACGACGTTGAAACCATCGTTCACGAAGACGGCGCGACCGAGACCCGCCAGACGGACTGGATACACCCGTCGGAAGAAGGCTTCCGAAAGCTTGCCCAGCCCATAGCCGCCGCGCTTGCCGCGACGCTTGGGCACATCTCGGACACGCCGTCATAACCAACCGATATACGACGATACGACGCAAGGAGGATTCACATGCAGGCAAAATCGGTCACGGCGGTGATCACGACATACGCGCGCCCCTTCGACCTTCTCGAGCAGAGCCTTTTGTCGGTGCTCCGGCAGGATTACTCGCCCCTGGAGGTCGTTGTGGTGGACGACAACGGGCTTTCCTCGCCTTTTGCGAAGGACATTGCCGAGGGCATGAAGGCCTACCCGAACGTGCGGCTTATACAGCACGAGGAAAACAGGGGCGCACAGGTTTCCCGCAACGACGCCATACTGTTCTCCACGGGAGAACTCATAGCCTTTCTCGACGACGACGACTACTGGCTCGAGGGCAAGCTGTCCGCGCAGGTCGAGGCGTTTGAAGAGGACGTGGGAATGGTATTCTGTCAGGGCTATCTGTGCAAAATCGAGGAAGGAAAGCCCGAAAAGCGAGTACCCTACAATATGTCCAATTGCTTTTTGCCCAACCCCACGTTCGCCGATATGCTCTACGGGGACTATATAGGCACTACGACGCAGGCTATGATTTCCCGCAGGGCGTTCGCGATGTGCGGATTGTTCGACCCCGACCAGCCCGCGCGGCAGGACTACCAGATGTGGCTTCGAATCAGCAAAAAGCTGCGCTGCGTCGGAGTCGAAAAGTATCTGTTCGTGCACACGCATCACGAGAAAAGCGGGCAGATATCTAAGGTTCCGGTAAAAGCCATCACGGGCTTCAGGCGCATACTGCGCGAGTTCGCGGACGACTTCAGGAAAAGCCCCGTGGCGCTTTGTCACTGTCATATGATGATCGCCCGGGAATACAGGCGCGGCAACGACCGCGCGGGGTACATGCGCCATATGATAAAGGCGGCGCTGGTCGCACCCAGGATACTGTTTCACATGGACGAGTTGAAAAAGCGGCGCGGGCTTCACGCCAGCCGCGTGAGCGCGGGCGCCTGATAAGCGCCGGTTACAAAAGGAGGGCTTTCAATGTCTGAAAAGAGGACGCTTTACGGCACGGTCATAGTCACCTATCGCTGCAACGCCAGATGCAATATGTGTGATTGCTTCAAGGACCCGTCTCGCCCCGCGGACGAGATAACGCTTGACACAATAAAAAAACTCCCGGAAATGGCCTTCACCAACATAACCGGCGGAGAGCCGTTCGTCAGGCAGGACATTCCGGAAATAGTGGGCGAATTGTATAAAAAGAGCGACAGAATCGTCATATCGACCAACGGCTTTTTCACCGACCGTATAATATCCCTTTGCAAACAATACCCCAGGGTAGGCATTCGCATAAGCATAGAGGGGCTTCAGGAGACAAACGACAAAATACGCGGCATACCCGACGGCTTCCGCCGCGGCTACGAGACGCTCAAGACGCTCGTAGATATGAAGCATCCCGACGTGGGCTTCGGTATGACGGTTCAGGATATGAACTGCACGGATCTCATACCGCTTTACGAGCTTGCGAACGAGCTAAACATGGAGTTCGCCACGGCGACTTTGCACAACTCCTTCTACTTTCGCAAGACCGACAACCGCATAGAGGACAAGCGCAAGGTCGGCGAGAACTTCGAAAAGCTCATAAACACGCTGCTCAAATCCAAGTCCCCCAAGAAGTGGTTCCGCGCCTACTTCAACTACGGCCTCATCAACTACATGTACGGCAATCCGCGCCTGCTCCCGTGCGAGATGGGCAACGACGCGTTTTTTATCGATCCCTTCGGCGACGTTCTGCCCTGCAACGGCATGGCGAAAAAGATGTCCATGGGCAACCTGAACGAGATGGAGTGGAACGAGCTTTGGAACGGCGAACAGGCTCGCGCGGTGAGGGAACACGTCAAACACTGCGACAGAAACTGCTGGATGATAGGCAGCGTCTCGCCCGCGATGCACAAGCGCATATGGGTACCCGCCATGTGGGTCATGCGCCATAAGCTGACGGGCTTCCGCTTCCGCGAGGAGGACTTTTTGAAGAAAAAGGCGTAACGAAGGAAGAAAAGCAAAAGCGCAAAACGCGCCGTAAGGCGCGTTTTGTGTTGCTATCCGCGCGGCCCGCTTTACAAAGCGTACCGCGCTGTCCCTCCTCCGCGAAAGCCGCACACTGACGTATCTTGCGATTTTACTTGCTAAAGCCGCGCTGCGATGCTATACTATAGATGTGGAGATGGCGTTTCCCGCAAAACGATGGAGTGTGAAACAGCATGAATGAGGGCAGTACGCACGTAATGCGAGATCCGCAGATCTGCATAGAATTGCTTGAACACCTGCTGCCGGGCAGAAAAATACGCAATATAGAGTACCTGCGCGAAAAGGAAAGCGACGAACAAGATGGCGATAACGATATGGACGACGACGCAGACCATGAAGCCATCGAATACGGACAGATAAAACCCGAAACACAAAAGGTGCTTACAGGCGAGTACGCCAGGCGCGGC
>JAUNBY010000340.1 GCA_030526935.1 Clostridia bacterium | reverse complement strand
CTGTCGGCGAGGCTGGGCATACCCTTCTACGACAAAAAGCTTTTGAGCATCGCCGCGATTGAAACGGGGCTGGATGAAAAGTACATCGAGCAGCGCGAAAACCGCCCCGTGAGCATGATATTCGACATGTACACCCATTCAAGAACATTCGCCGTAGAAGATCACGCGTATCTGGCGGAGGTCTCGGCCATACGCCAGGCGGCCGAAAGCTCGTGCGTGATAGTCGGGCGATGCTCTGACTATGTTTTGCGGGAAATGAAAAACTGCCTGCACGTATTCGTCTACGCCCCAAAAGACGAGAGGATACGCCGCGTAGTAGAGCAATACCGCGACGCCGAACCGGAAAAGGCCGAGGATTACCTTCACAAAATCGACAAAATACGCGCCTCGCGCTACGGCTATCTCACCGGGCGCAAATGGGGCGACGCGCGCAATTACGACATATGCGTCAACAGTTCCATTGGCATAGACGCCGCCGTCGACGCCGTCGCCGCCGCCTACGAGCGCGTTAGCGGGAGGAAAAGCTGATGCAGAACGAACGCAACAAGATGGGCGTAATGCCCGTAAACAAGCTCCTCGTCACAATGTCGCTGCCCATGATAATATCAATGCTCGTTCAGGCGCTTTATAACGTCGTGGACTCCGTATTCGTCGCCCGCCTGTCCGAAGACGCGCTTACCTCCGTATCCCTCGCCTTCCCGATTCAGGGGCTTATGATAGGCGTAGGCATAGGAACCGGCGTCGGTATGAACGCGCTGTTGTCGAGAAGCCTGGGCGAGGGCAATCACGAAAGGGTCAGAAAGGCCGCCGCTAACGGCGTGTTTCTTGCGGGCCTCAGTTTCATACTCTTTGTGATCATAGGGCTTAGCTTCATAAGGCCGTTTTTCATAACGCAGACGGACAATATGGACATAGTCAACATGGGCACTGACTACCTGACGGTATGCTGCTGCCTGTCGTTCGGACTTTTCGGACAGGTGATATTCGAAAGGCTCCTTCAGTCTACGGGAAAGACCAATCTGGCGATGATAAGCCAGACGGCGGGCGCCATAACGAATATAATCTTCGACCCGATACTGATTTTCGGATATCTGGGCTTTCCCGCGATGGGCGTAAAGGGCGCGGCGGTCGCGACGGTTCTGGGCCAGATCATGGGCATGTGCATAGGCATATACCTCGCCAGAAACAAAAACCCGGAAGCTCCCATCGACTTTCGGGGCTTTAAGCCCGATTGGGCGATAATCAAGCGCATATACGCCGTGGGTATTCCATCGATAGTCATGCAGTGCATAGGTTCCGTCATGACCTATTGCCTCAACAGGATACTCATAGGCTTCACGACCACCGCCGCGGCGGTATTCGGCGCTTACTTCAAGCTGCAAAGCTTCGTATTCATGCCCGTTTTCGGCCTCAACAACGGCATGGTGCCCATAATCGCCTATAACTACGGCGCCAGAAAGCCCGAGAGGATAACGAAGGTCATAAAGCTTTCGATAGTGTACGCCATGTCACTCATGCTCGCCGGAACGCTCCTGTTCCACCTCATCCCGGATAAGCTGTTGTTGCTCTTCTCCGCGTCGGACGATATGCTCCAGATGGGCGTGATAGCGCTTAGGATAATCAGCCTTCACTTTACCGTAGCGGGATTCTGCATAGTCTCGGGATCGGTATTTCAGGCGATGGGGCGCGGAGTCTACAGCCTCATAGTCACGATATCGCGCCAGCTTGTGGTGCTTTTGCCCGTGGCGTATCTCATGTCCCTCACGGGCAACCTCGAAATGGTGTGGTGGTCTTTCCCCATAGCCGAGGTCATGTCGCTTATAGTCAATATGATATTGATAAGGCAGGTTTACCTCAAGGACATAAAGCCGCTGAGGGCCGAAGTCGCCTGAGATGGCGACGCGGCTTTATTCGCCGGCAGGCGCTTTGCGCTTGCGGGAAAAGCCTGAAACGCCCATAATCATCGGACTGTTTATAAAAGCCGCAACCGCCGCGCAAACCATGCTGCGCGGCGATTGCGGCTTTTGCACGGGCTATATTCGCGATATTATCTCCCCCAGTCGCCTCTGATTTCTATTCAGGCAATCGAGCGCGTTTACATAGTGGCAAAGGTAATAGTAATATTCGAACTCATTCAGGTTTTCCGCGTCTTCGCAATATACTAACAGCCAGTCGAACAGGTATACAATCCCCGTTTTCATCATTTGCGGGAACGCGTCCTTTTCTTCGCGCGTAAATCTCAAAAAGCTCCCGTGTTCTGACAGATACTCGTCGTATCCCGACAACACGTATTCAACGCGCTCAAAATCTATTTCCCCGTTATCGGCGCTTTCCCACGAGGCGCAGGCGTATATCACGGCGCAGGAAACGTCGAAAAGCCGCATGTCCATTTTAGACCAGTCCAGATCGAATATGGAAGCGCATTTCTCGCCTTTCCACTTGACGTTGCCCGGATGATAATCGCAGTGGCACGCGCATCGGGGAAGGTCAACCCAATAGCCGCCAGCGGCGCGGGCTATGGCTTCGTCGCACGCCGCGAGCAACGACGATAAGGACTTCTCCCAAAGCCCGCGAAATCTGTCGCCCGATGAAAGCGGCTCGTGACATATCGCGAACCGTTCTCGCATTGCCGGCAGGTGTTCCTCTATCGACGGCTCCGCCTTCAAGCCCGGGTCAAAGCCCGACATGCAATCGTGAAATTTCGCGAGCAACGCCCCGTATGAGCGATCCTCGCCGGGCGTCATGCGATTGTCGAGCCAGGCGTAGCGATCCTCGCCGTCGAGGAACTGATATACCGCGAACGCCCTTGAAATCACCTTGCCTCCGGTTATTTCCCTCATTCGAAAGAAGCTTCGTCCGTCGGGCTGCCGGTATACCCGCGACAGCCCGTCCATGCCGTTTGAAACGGCATGCTCTATCATGGAGTGCTCGAAAAGTATATCTTCGTCGGTTACGTTAGATCTGTACTTGCGCACGAAGTATTCGACGGTCGAGCCGTTTGCCGTCGCCGTAGCCTGGTAGCTTTTATTCACATAGCCGCCCTCTATTTCGCTGACAGCCTCCAATCGCCCAAGCTTATATACATCCTCGATGATTTTGCGAACCTGCTCGAAGGCTATTGTGTCGGCAAGGCGCGTCAGCGCTTCGTTTATTTCTTTTTTTGCCCGGAAAAACGATGCGGCGATATTCTCCAGAACGTCGTCATCCGGAGGAACAATACTTTTTCTTCCATGCATATTCATTTTTTCTTCATCCAAACATATCTTTTTACGGTAAATGCGAAAAAATTGTCGCATAAACAATACCATTATCTATTATAAACGCCGTAAATAATATTTGCAAGTCAAGAATCGCGCCCAAATATGGACGATTATTGCTTATACCGCTTGAAATGCGCGGGTTGCGTGTATTCGCGGGTCGCACGACAGCGACACCGTAGGGGCGCGCTAGCCCTCTCCTCTGGAGAGGGTGCCCGCCGCAGCGGGCGGGTGAGGTGTGCGCGCCCGG
>JAUNBY010000339.1:2291-3524 GCA_030526935.1 Clostridia bacterium | reverse complement strand
ACAAGCGTTATGACGCGTCAAATGTGGAACAGTTCATCAAGAACCCGATGATTACATACGAATTTAAACGGCTCGAAAAACCCAAAGCTCCCGCCGTTCAGCTTCTGCGCCGTCTGTTCAACACCATATGCGTCCCGGAGGGACTTATCGTCAATCCAAACACGTGGGATAAAGGCTGGGAGGAGCTTTACAAGCGCTGCAAGGCGCTCAGCGTTGAAACCTTCCGCTACGACAGGCTCTTCAAAGGCTCTTTGTACCTCTGGGGCGACCAAATTGTTCCGACGAATCTCGCGGAGAAATACTGCCGCGACATGGAGGCGCTCCGCGCGCTGTATAACGATGTGCAGAGCCGTTGGAGCACTCCCGCCAAGCTCAAAAACTTCGACTACAGCGATGACAGGCTCGACGCGCTTGCCCGCGGCGTCGAGGCGCTGGCGATTGCCCATGTTATCGAGGACTTCAAGTCGACCGTCGCCGACATCATGCAGTATCTCGCCACCGCCGAAACGATGATAAGCGGCAACGCCGCGCTAAAGGCTCGTTTCCAGTCGGCAAAGGATAAATACCTCGCCATGCGCGAAACGCTGCTGGATGTCGATTACGATACCTATAACACCGATATGCTCATGGACGAGCTGGAAGCGCTCAAGAAGGACTATATCAACTTCTATCTCGAGCAGCACAAGGCATACCGCCTCGACCACGCGGGACTGAAGCGCAAACAGGCCATCGTCGACGGCGGGCAGCTTGCGACGCTTCGCGCGTTGTCAGGCGTGCGGGATATACTCTCGACCGGGCAGTATCATCAGCTTCTGAACGTACATCTTAACGGCATCAAGCCCTGCTACGAATGCACCGCCACAGAATTGAAATCCGCGCCATTTTGTCCGCACTGCGGCTTCAAACCCGGCGACAGCGACAAGCCCGTTGTCGGCAAGCTCGACTACATAGAGGATCAGCTCGGAAAGCTCGTCGATTCGTGGACGGCGGCGATCGTCAGCGCGGTTGACGACCCGATGCTGGACGACGACAAGGCGCTGCTCTCCAAATCCAAACGGCAGCTCATTGACGCGCTTGTGTCCACTAGGAAGCTGCCGGAGGTAATCACGCCGGAATTCGTCTGCGCCGTGAATGAGCTGCTCTCTGGTCTGGACAGCGTAGAGATCGACCCATATATCATGCAGCGCGAAATGGTCTCGTGGGGGCCGGTGACTCCGGCTGAATTCAAGAAGA
>JAUNBY010000339.1:1075-2281 GCA_030526935.1 Clostridia bacterium | reverse complement strand
GCTCATCGAAAGATACATGACAGGACACGACGAGGAAAAAACGCGGCTCGTGGTAAAGACGAAGTTTAAAGACGGTAGCGGGGAGGCATAAGAAGATGATCGAGAGAAAACTCACCAAAGAGGATATCGACCGCGTTCGCGGTATTGAGGGCTTCCCGATTGCGAAGGACGAGGACATCATCGCCCTGTCCCGTCCTCCGTATTATACCGCCTGCCCGAACCCGTTTATCGAGGATTTCATCAAAGAACACGGTACGCCCTATGACGAGGCGACCGATGACTACCACCGCGAGCCGTTCGCCGCCGATGTCAGCGAGGGGAAGAACGACCCGATCTATAATGCGCACAGCTATCACACGAAGGTGCCGTATAAGGCGATTATGCGGTATATTCTGCATTATACGAAACCGGGAGATATTGTGTTCGATGGTTTTTGCGGTACGGGAATGACAGGCGTGGCGGCGCAGATGTGTGGGTGTCCGGATGAAATTCTCATACAACAGTTTAAGCACGATATGCCAGATATTTTATGGGGAACACGACAGTCTTTATTAAGTGACATTTCGCCAATTGCTACGTTCATTGCCTATAACTATACTTCAAGAATTAATATCGCCGATTTTGCAGAAGAGGCAGCGAGACTAATCAAGCAATCTGAAGTGGAGTGTGCTTGGGCATATAAAACCGTCTTTGTCGATTCATCAGGAAAACAGCAAAACGACATATCAGGCAATCCAGTTATGGGCACAATTCTGGATTTAATATGGTCTGATATTTTTATCTGTCCCTCATGCACCAAAGAATTTCCGTTTTATAATGTGGCTCTGGATCTAGATAGCGGCGAGGTAGCAGAGTCATTTGAATGCCCTCATTGTAAATGTTTATTAAAAAAGCGCGATTGTAAAAACGCCTTTGAGAGTGTCCTTGACCCAGTGTTAGGCACTGTTGTTACTCGTACAAAGAGATCGCTGTCAGCTATTAAATACCTTATTGGCAAAAAAAGGTATATCAAAACACCTGATTCCTATGATTATGCAGTACAGAATAAAATAGAAAATATGCCAGTTGAACATTGGATACCAGTGGATAGAATGCCAGAAGGCAGAGAGAGTCGTAGAAACGATAAGTACGGTATAACGCACGTACACCACTTCTACGACAGAAGAAACCTGTATATTTTAGCGGATTTTTACTCTCGAATTTCTC
>JAUNBY010000339.1:0-1065 GCA_030526935.1 Clostridia bacterium | reverse complement strand
TTCATTCCCATATAATCCATTGAGTGGAACGCTCTATATTTCGTCAATCGTATGCGAGTCAAATGTATATGTAGCCTATACAAATAAACTTAATAAGTTTATTAAGGCATTCTCATTGATAAGAGAAAGCAAAACAGCTATAACTTGCCAATCATCGACGTATTTAGATGTCCCTGATAATACAATAGACTATGTTTTTACTGATCCACCGTTTGGAAGCAACCTTGATTATTCAGAATTAAACTATATTTGGGAAGCATGGCTAACTGTAAAGACAAATAACCAACAAGAAGCTATTGTGAGTACAGGACAAAACAAGGCTTTAGCTGAGTATCAAATAATAATGGAAAGATGCTTTTGTGAATTTTATCGGGTGCTAAAGCCCGGGCATTGGATGACTGTTGAGTTTCACAATAGCCAGAATTCAGTGTGGAATGCTATATCCGAGGCGTTATTACGCGCTGGATTTATTATTGCCGACATTCGTACCCTTGATAAAAAGCAAGGCAGCTTTAAACAAGTGAACAACACAAACGCAGTAAAGCAAGATCTGATTATCTCCGCCTACAAGCCCAAAGAATCCTTCGTCCGCCAGTTCACCGAACGCGCCGGAGACCCGGAGATGGCTTGGGAGTTTGTGCGCCAGCATCTGCAAAACGTGCCCATTGCGCCTGACTCCACCGGCAAGATTGAGGTTGTCGCCGAGCGGCAGGATTATCTGCTATTCGACCGCATGGTGGCGTACCACATCATGAACGGCATTCCCGTGCCGATGGACGCGCACACATTCTACGCCGGTCTGCGGGAGCGCTTCATACAGCGCGACGGTATGTTCTTTCTCATCGACCAGGTGAACGAGTACGACGAGCGCCGCCAGAAGATGGAGCTTGAGAATCAGCAGGTCCCCCTGCTCATCAACGACGAGAAGAGCGCCATCATATGGCTTGGCGCGCAGCTTACGCTTGAGCGGCAGTCCTACTCCGACATCCAGCCGAAGTACTTGCAGGAGCTTCATCAGTCAAAGTTTGAGATTCTGCCCGAACTTCTCGACATGCTTAAAGAGAA
>JAUNBY010000338.1:2924-3535 GCA_030526935.1 Clostridia bacterium | reverse complement strand
TCCGTGAAGGTAGAGGGCTACGAGAGGCTGAAGGCGGAATTTGATCTGACGGCGCATATTCCCGCCCAAACGATTGCTCTGCCCGAAGATATTTATATTGTTGCCGGAACGACGCGGGAAGTGTCCGTAATCCTTACGCCCGACAACGCTACGGAAAAGCCATCGCTGACCATAGGGGACACGGCCTACGCGATGCTTGACGCGAGAACTCTTAAAGCCAACGCGATTGGGGAAACCACGCTTACGGGCGTTATCAGCAACGGCGCGAGCGCGACATGTAAAGTATATATCTGTTACCCGGTTACGAGCGTGGCGTTCGAGCGGGAAAGCGTCGTTATAGCGGTGGGCGAAAGCGCACAGCTTCACGCCAAAGTAACTATGCAGGGTCAGAATTGCGAAAACCAGCTTGTGACATTTAAAAGCTCCGACGAAAGCATAGCCTCGGTCTCAAAAGACGGAGTGGTGACCGGCGTCGCAAACGGCAAGGTCGCGATTACCGCGAAATCCGACGAAGGTATAGAAGCGAGTTGCGAAGTGATTGTAAGACTCGCGGATATTCCCGATTTGGACGGCGACGGAACAAGTACCGGCGACGACGCGATTATTATACT
>JAUNBY010000338.1:0-2914 GCA_030526935.1 Clostridia bacterium | reverse complement strand
TTAACAAACTGTCGATCGATGGCTCCTATGACGCGCAACCTCAAGATCCCATGGATGTGAACGGCGACGGGCGAGTCGATGTCAAGGATGCCGTCGTACTGCTCATGATGGCGAAAGAGAAATGCTGACGCTTCATGGGAGCAGGCGCGCGGAGTATTTAAATACCAATGCGCGCTCCCGTCCGCGAATATACTCCGGCAACACAACGGACAAAATCCGGGAAGCCCTTTCCATTCGGGCTTCCCGGATTTTAGTGTGAAAGTCGAGCTTTCAGCGGACGTTTATACGCAGACAATGGTACACAAAGGCTATCTGCAGATCTTTATTATTACGTCTCTCGCGGTTAAAAGGCCATTCTCCCGCTTAAGATACGACGATACATCGCGCGCGTTTTTCCGGTAAGCGCCATTTAACGCCATCTCGCGCATTCCCGCCAGCACCCTGCGCTTTGTGGCTTTCTTGAATTTTACGGGACGCGGGCCTAGCTCCCGCCTCGAAATCATGTCTGCCCAGAACATCTGGTCGCCGAAAAAAGGTATTACAAACGACGGAAGCGCCGCGCTTACGACCGAGGCCAGTGTGCCCGCTCCGCCGTGGTATATCGCGAAGTCGACGTTGCTAAAAAGCCAGCCGTGGTTTAAAAAGCCCTTTGGAACGTATACGTCGGCGCGACTGGTAAAGCTTGCCCCGCTAAGTCCGGCGCACGCGACCAGCGGCAGGCCGAGTTCCCCCGCGCATGAGGCGATCAAATCCATCAGTTCTTCTATACCCGGCGTCCGCATCGAGCCAAAGCCCGCGTAGACGACGTTATCGCGGCTGGTCACGAATTCTATAAGTCCCTCGTCGCACACCCGCGCGGCCTGTCCCGCCAGGTCCCAAAACCCCGTTATATACACATTGTCTCCCCACTCGGCGGGGCGCGGGATCAGCTGTTCGCTGAAGGCGCACAACACTGTGACGCCCATATCCCGGGCGCGCTTATCGCTGTTTATATAAAAGCTGGGACGCCCGATCTTCCAATCCGGTATGCAGTCGGCTATATAGTGCCTTTCAAGGAGCGATACCACAGCGTTCGCCGCGTAATGCGTCAGCGGATTCATCATCCCCTGAAACGGCAGCCGCGAGAACAGCGGAAACTGCATGTCGCGGTTGTTGGCAAGCGGAATGAAATCGACCTCAAACGCCTTTACGCCGATGTCCTTTGCCATGGAATACATGAACGTTCCAAAATAAGTGAATATCACCGCGTCGCAGTTTGCCATGAGCCGGTATATGCACGCGAGCATAGGCTCGACTATGGGCTTTATAAACGCGTCTATTCCCTTTAAATACTTGATGGTGTCGCTTCCCGTCGAAGCTATGTCTTCAATAAATGTCTTCAGATCTCCCGGAAGCGGTTCGAAATCAAGCCCCGCGTCCGTTACCATGCGCCTGTGATCCTCAAAGGCGGCGAGGCACACCCGCGCGCCCGTCTTCTTAAGCTCGACGCCCAGCGCCGTCATTGGGGCTATGTCTCCGACGGTTCCGATCGTCATCAGTTGATATTTCATAATATGCAATATTTCCTGCAATTTTGATGAGAATTTGACGCGACAGCGCCGCGTCATTCCTTTCCCTCGATGCGACGATTATACTCAAGATATACCGCGCAAAGGCGGCAGAAGTGTTAAATTATTGATAAATCAGGGGATTTCAAGCCGCCAAGCGTCCAAAATGGCCAAAACCGCGCTTGACAGACTCATTCTTATGAGCTATAATAAATAATTGCATTATTATGGGCGTTATGCCCCGTTTTTGTCCCCTCGGGGGAACCTCGCGCCCTTTCACTGATATTGTACATCATGCGGGGCGAAAACGCAATAGTGCGAATGCACAAAATTTTACCGAGTTAAACGGTTAAATGTTCAGGATGGTTTGCGGACGACTAATAAGGGGTGATAGCTTCATGGAACAGCGCATTTGTCACGAGCACGAGATGCAGGTGGGTAAGCGTACTCGCATGACCTTCGCGAGAATTGAGGAATCTTTACCTGTACCGGATCTTATAGAGGTCCAGAAAAACTCGTATCAGCGTTTTCTGAAAGAGGATCTGCGGGAGGTGCTCAGGGACGTCTCGCCGATTACGGACTATTCGGAGAGCCTGATACTCGAGTTTGTCGATTATTCTCTGGACGACGCGCCTAAATACACCGTCGAAAAATGCAAGGAACGCGACGCGACATACGCCGCGCCCCTGAAGGTAACGGTTCGCCTGACCAACAAGGAAACCCACGAGATAAAGGAATCCGAGGTCTTCATGGGCGATTTTCCGCTTATGACCGAGCACGGAACCTTCATAATCAACGGAGCCGAGAGGGTTATAGTAAGTCAGCTCGTCAGATCACCCGGCGTCTACTATGCCAAGACCATCGACAAGTCGGGCAACAACCTCTTCGGCTGCACAATCATCCCCAACCGCGGCGCGTGGATCGAGTATGAAACCGACTCCAACGGCGTTATATACGTGCGCATAGACCGCGCCCGCAAGCTGCCCATCACTATACTATTAAGGGCGCTCGGATTTGAGACCGACGACGAGATAAAAGCCATTTTGGGCGACGACGAGCGCGTCGCCGCGACCATATCGCGCGACGGTTCCATAGACGAGCGCAGTTCCCGCACCCGCCGCGAACAGGCGCTGATCGACATCTATAACAAGCTTCGCCCCGGCGAGCCGCCGTCTGTCGATTCCGCGACCAATTTGATAAACGCGCTTTTCTTCGACCCCAAGAGGTACGACCTCGCGAAAGTCGGCAGATACAAGTATAACAAAAAGCTGGCCATAGCCCGCCGCATAACGGGCTTTACCTCCGCCCGTACCATAGCCCATCCGACTACGGGGGAGGTGCTTGTAGAGGAAGACCAGACCATAACC